>JALONW010000172.1 GCA_025454725.1 Anaerolineae bacterium | reverse complement strand
GGCCCGACCAGCGGGGTGTACACACCCAAAAAGGCTAAGCTCCCGCCCTCGTCATACGATTTGACAAATACAGGGCCGTCGCCCACATCACCGTACAGCGAACCCTCCTCATAGGTATAGACTGGGCGCTCTGGTGACGGGACGGGCTGCGCCTCTTGGGCTTGGATTGGCGCAAAACATGCGGCAATCAACACGAACAGGGAAAGCCAACGATAGAACATCTTCATGCACTCCATAGGGTGGAAAACAGTAAGCCCAACCCCTACAGAGTAAAGAGAATCCGTTATCCGCGCTGGCGGATTGGCTGACGGATTCTCAACGACTGGCAGACGCTCTAATTGTTTGTCTCGGTGTCTCGCGGCCTAATGAAGGCCAGCACCTGTTTGATGACCTCGCGGTTTTTGAGGATGGCGCGGTGGCCCAAGCCCTCGGTGAACAAAATCGCGGCTTCGGGGTGGCTGCTGGCAATCTCCTCCGCATCGCTGAATGGGACAACCGCGTCGGTGCGGTCATGTACCACCAGCAGCGAAACCGGCGTCTTCATCGGCTGGGTCAGCGCAAATTCGCCCACCGACCGATTGAACCGCCGCCGCATCGACTCGAACATCTGCGACAGCACTCGGTTGGTCAAGCCAAGCGTTTGGGTAAACCGCTGGAGGACCGTATCGAGGCGCGACGGCGCACCGATGGTCACAACCGACTGCACCCCACCGAGGCCATTGACCTCGGTCAGGCCAAACAGCATCGCACCGCCGCCGAATGAGTGGGCGATGACGGCATGAACCGGGCCGTGCTGGGCGATGGTCGAGCGAATGGCCGCCAGATAGCCCAACAAATTAAGGCGCTTACCGGGCGAGTCCCCGTGGGCGGGGCCGTCCAGCGCAATCACCCGGTAGCCTTCATCAACCAGCGGTAATATGAACGAGGCGAGGCTGGTGGCCTCGCTTTCCCAACCATGCACCAACATCACCGTCTTACTGCCGTCCGCGCCCCACTCCCATGCGCGCAGCACGGCGCTCCCATAGTGCACATCCAGCGGGTTGGCCGACGCCAGCGCATGCGGCATCCGGCGCTGATGCGAGGGCATATAGCGCGGCGTAGAGAACAAATCAAAGGCGAAGCGCCCCGCTAAAGGCGGCAGCACATTGGCTAGAAAATTGAGGCTGGACGAAATCATGCGGAAGCGGAACGGAAGTGGTTTTGCGGACATATTACGAAGCCCTCCTTGGCAAATGACCGAACGAACGATGTAAGGAAATTACAGACCGAACGGTCTTTTTTGAAACAAGAAAAAACGACCGATTTTTGACCTTACGAATCATGGCTCGCTGATGCGCCCCGCCTCTAACACGGTCTGCCAGTAGTGGATAACCTCGCGCAGTGGTCGCGCCGTCCCGCGCAGCTTACTTACCATCACAGCGCCTTCCAGCGCCGAAATCAAGAGATTGGCGAGGGCGTCGGGCGGCATGGGCAGGCGTAATTCGCCGCGTTCCTCGGCGCGGGCGGCCAAATCCCGCAGGCTGGTGTGCCATTCTTCGAGCGCGGCCAGCGCCGCCGCTTTGAGCGCTGGTGAGGTGTCGTCGCTCTCGATGGCTGTATTGAGGATTGGACAGCCCCCGGCAATCACCGGGTCTTTAATCATCGTCATGTGAAACGTGACCGCCACAAGGAGCTTATCGCTGGGACGCTTGCCAGCGGCTCGGAGTGTCTGTACAAATTTCAGGCGAATCAGCCGGTAGGCATAATCAAACGCCGCGACGGCCAGTTCTTCCTTGCCGCCGGGAAAATGATTGTAGATTCCGCCTTTTTCCAGCCCTGTAGCGCGCATGATGTCGCTCATGCTCGTCCCGCTGTAGCCATTGATATTGAACAACTCGGCGGCCTGCGCGAGAATCACGGCGCGGGTATGCTCAGACTTACGCATCCCAAGTCCCTATATGGTTTGATTTTACGAAAAAGACTGGTCGGTCTGAAATATAGTGTATAGGGCTTTGTCGGTTTTGGCAAGATGTCCACACTTTTTTGGCAGTGAGCCATCAGAACCTCACCCCCTAAATCCATTTCTATGGTGGTATAACGACAGCGCGCTATAATGAGGGGGCGTTCTGACAAAACACCTTACGGGAGTCACTATACTCATGGGTTACGATAAGCTCACCATTCCGAGCGAGGGTCAAAAAGTCACCTTCAGCAACGGGAAAATAAACGTGCCGGACAACCCCATCCTACTCTACATTGAGGGCGACGGCATCGGCTACGACATCATGACCGCCAGCCTGCGGATTTGGGACGCAGCGGTCGCCCGCGCCTACCACGGCAAGCGCAAGATTGCGTGGATGGAAGTCTACTGCGGCGAAAAGGCCGCTCAGGTTTACGACGGCAACTACATGCCCGAAGAAACGTTCGACGCGCTGCGCGAGTTCGGCGTCGGCATCAAGGGGCCGCTGACCACCCCGGTCGGCGGCGGCTTCCGCAGCTTGAACGTCACGCTGCGCCAAGTGCTTGACCTATACCAATGCGTGCGCCCGGTGCGCTGGTTCCGGGGCGTGCCGTCGCCGCTGAAGAACCCGCAAGATGTCGATGTGGTCATCTTCCGCGAGAACACCGAGGACATCTACGCGGGTATCGAGTTTGAGGCTGGCACGCCGGAAAACGAGAAGCTCGCCAAGTTCCTGCGTGAGGAAATGGGCGTGACTGGCTTCTTCGAGGGTGCAGGCTTGGGCATCAAGCCGGTCAGCGCGTTCGGCAGCAAGCGGTTGGTGCGTGCGGCCATCCAATACGCCATCGACCACAACCGCCCCAGCGTCACGCTGGTGCATAAGGGCAATATCCAGAAGTTCACCGAAGGCGCGTTCGTGAAGTGGGGCTACGAGGTCGCCAGCGAAGAATTCGCAGAGCGGACCATCTCTTGGGACGACGTGGCGAAAAACCACGGCGGCAAGGTTCCGGCGGGTAAAATCCTCATCCAAGACACCATTGCCGACATCACCTTCCAGCACATGCTGCTGCGCCCGCGTGACCACTCCATCTTGGCGACCACTAACCTCAACGGTGACTACCTCAGCGACGCGCTGGCGGCGGAAGTCGGCGGTGTCGGCATCGCGCCGGGCGCGAACATCGGCGACGAAGTGGCGCTGTTCGAGGCCACCCACGGCACCGCGCCCAAGTACACCAACCTGAACAAGGTCAACCCCGGCTCACTGCTGTTCAGCGGCGTGATGATGCTCGAATATCTCGGTTGGCAAGAAGCCGCCGACCTGATCAACGCGGCCTACGAAAAGACGCTCGATCAGAAGATCGTCACCTACGACTTCGCCCGCCAGATGGAGGGCGCAACCGAGGTCGGCACCAGCCAGTTCGCCGACGTGATCATCTCGAACCTATAAACTATACGTCCAAATCAAAACCACCCCGTCCCGGCTGTGCGCTGGGGCGGGGTGGTTTTGTGTTTACGGCTTACTGTGTCGCGATGGGTTCCATCAGGTAGGTGTCGTTGATACTTTCGGCGCTCCAACCGGCCAGAGAGCCATCCAGCGCCTCAATCGGCCACCAGCGTAGACCGTTCTCACCGCATACCGCCTGTTCCATAATTCTGAACCGTTGGCCGGGATTCAACGACCCGACCTGCGCACCACTCGGTATCTCACGCACGCGCAGCGTCGTCCGCACCTCACCCTCAGCCGGGTACGGCACCCCAGCGACCATAAACATACCGAGGCGACTTGGCAGCGCATTGGGACAGTCCGGCGCAAGCGGGAGGTTTAAGTTGGGGCCGGGAATAGTGGGGGTCGGGGTTGGAAGGATGGTATCCAGCGGCGGAGACCAATCGAAGTACAACATAGCGGTATAGCTTGGTAAATCTATAATAGACTGAACGCCAGTCATTACATCCACAAGATAAATTCTGCGTGTTTCATGGATGTAATTTGATTCAAAACTGATATAAGTCAAGCGACCATCATCTAGCCAATTAAAGCTAACAAATGACCCTCGATTAGAAGTGGCTATTTCATAGGAAGTTCCATCTAGCGGATTCACCACCATCAACTTGGAAATAATTTGGCCTTCATCAGATAAATCATCCATACCAAATGCGATAAGTTCGCCATTTGGTGACCAAATAGGGTGGTATTCGTTGACAAGCGGCGTGTCGGTTAATTGCACAATATCGTTAAAATCAACATCCGACACAAAAATATCTGCTTTGGGTTCATCGGGATTTGATAGACTATCCGGCCTCCCTCTTGAAAAGACATATTTTTCCCCATCTGGCGACAGCGATATGCAATCGATGTCGAGACCTTTGCCAATTTCTGTTAGCGTCTCAGTGAAAACATTCAAGCGATAGGTACGGTGGGTTTCATCCTGTAATCGAGAGAAATAAAAAAATTTCCTGACCGTCACTAGACCAATTGACACATCCTTCACGATCAGCGTTATCTGTTAGCTGAGTTTCTGTATTTTCTACCATATCGTATAAAAACAAATCTGTGATGCGGGTACTTTCTTGCGTCCTAAAGTAAACGATATGCCGCCCAGAAGGTGACCACCGCATGGGATATGAAACGTCATAGTAGACTTCTGGAAGCAAAGTTACAGTTGTTTTAGTCTGAGGGTCGAACAACAACAAAGATCGATATACTTCTCCAACGCTAGAAAAGCCTCCAAATACCAATAACCGCTTTGGATTGTACTGAGCAAGATAAGTATGCAAAGTCATCGAAGCAATCAAAGCTAGAAATATGACGGACGTTTTTAGCAGAATTTTACGGTTTGGCATACATCCCTCTAGCCAAGAAATATACAGGAAGGCGCTTCGTCCCATTTAATCATACCACCCTGTCCCGGCTGCGTGCTGGGTGGGGTGTTTTTTTTATTTGGTCGATACTCTGCTAATGTCTCCACATACTAGGCCACCTAACCCCCTCAAAGTTGAGCCATGTGGGTTATTTCCCCCTAACACTCTCCCATGATAAGATGCTTTCCAGTGTTTGTGTTCAACATTTTTGAGGACACGACCAACCTACATCCGAACAGCCATCACCCTCAGATACCCTAGCGCAGATAGGCGGGCAGCAGAACAATCCATGACCGATCACATCGTCATCCACTTCGATAACTTTACAGGCTTGCAGAAGCCCCGCCTCATCCTCAAGCAGGGCGAAAGCGTCTCGTCGCTAGAAGTCCATGGCAACGGCGAGTTTGGCCTCACCTTCAGCGTTGAAAAACCAACCGATGCGCCGCTGGTCTTCAAGTTTGGCGACCCCGAACACGACCAATACGAGAGCGATCATCTGTGGCGCAGCATCCCGCCGCATCACCTTGCAGAGCGCGGCGAGTTTTGGTGTCGCGGCTGGAATGCGTTCGTCTATGTCAGCCAGCCCGCCGTTGCCCGGCCAGAACCAGCCAGCGACTGCATCGAACAGCTTGACTTCGCCGACGGGGTATTCATCAGCGACACGGGCGGGCGGTTTGGCCTCGGCGCGAACCCATTGACCGACGGCGGCATCTCGTTTGGGCTGTTCCACCCGCACGCGGCGCGGGTGTTCGTCGCCGGTGATTTCAACGACTGGCAGCGCCCCGGCGTCGAAAACGCCGACCCGCAGAAATTTCTAGAGCTGGCGCTTCACCTCGGCTACTTCGGCACACCCAACGTCTGGTTGCTCAAGGTCGATCAGGCCAAGCCCGGCGCGCTCTACCAGTTCTATGTGGAGTATGACACCCTCGCGGGTGAGCATGTGATGGGCGGACGGCTGGCAGCCGACCCGTATGCGCGCTTCCTCGGTGACGACTACGAACGCAACGACGGCCTTGTGGTCAACCCCGCCGCGTATGAATGGCACGACGGCGACTATCAGACCCCGCTGATCCACGAGCTGGTCATCTATGAGCTGCACGTCCACGGCTTCACCCACGGACACCCCGACATCGACCTTGCCCGTCAGGGGCGCTACGCCGGCATCATCGACCGGATGGAAGCGGGGTATTTCGATAAGCTGGGCATCACCTGCTTGTACCTCATGCCCATCTCGGAAGTCCCGACCCCGCAGGGCGAGGATGCGCTGGGCTACAATACCTCATTGTTTATGTCCGTCGAGCGCGATTTCGGCACGCCGGATGAGCTGCGCGAGTTGGTCGATACCGCCCACCGCCACGGCCTCGCCGTCATCATCGACCAAGTGTTTAACCACTCGGCCAACAACTGGAACCCGCTGTGGAAGTTCATCCTCGACCACCCCAGCGAGGACACCGAGCCATCGGAAGGCGGCCTGTACTTCAGCGGTGAATCACCGTGGGGAAACCGCGTCGCCACCGAACGCGCCGAAACGCAAAATATGCTGATCGACGCCTGTAAGCTGATGATTCGCGAATACCACATCGACGGCTTCCGCTTCGACGCCACCCACACCAACTACATGGATCACGGCTTCCTGCATCGGCTGGCCGATGAGCTGCAAGCCTTCAAGCCGGACGTGATTCTGATCGCCGAAAACCTGCCCAACCAAAGTGAGTTGAATCGCCAAGGCTATAACGGCTTCGGCCAGTGGAATGACTTCTTCCACGACACGATGAAGGCGTTTCTGCGCGAGGGACGGTTTGAAGGCACGGACGACCACCCCGAACACTTGGGAGACGTGTTCTACTTCTCCAAAGCCAAGTTCGCCGCGCACACCAACAACGTCGTCAACTACTGCGAGAGCCACGACGAACACAGCGTCGCCCATGAGGTCGGTTTCGTCGAGGAGTTGAACTCGTTTGCGGCCAAAGACCGCAAGGCGCGCCTCGGCCTGTTCGCCACCATCGTGGCGCTGGGTCAGCCGATGATTTACATGGGACAAGAACTGTGTGCTGACCGCTCGCGCAACTTGGTCTATTTTGACTTCCCCGAAAGCCTAGACGAACACGGCTTCTATCAGTGGGCATCACGCCTGATTAAGCTGCGCCGCACCTATCCCGGCCTAAAACTGCACGGCTTCAACCCGATTGAAGATGGACAGTTCCACTGGCTGCTGGGGCCGTGGTTTGGGGAGCGGGCAGGCGGCGGTAAGCGGGTCCTCGGTTGGCGCTCCACCCCGCCGACCGATAACCCATCGGATGCGCTGGTCATCATGCTCAACTTTGAAAACCACGCGGTCGATGTCGATGTGGATTTCGGTGGTGCGGGGAATTGGGTATGCCTCGCCTCCATCGACTTTGCCAACGACCTCCCGCCCCACGGGACGGCCTCAGTCGAGGACCCGACTACCATCCGCCTCGACGGGCCGGTTTTGGGCGGCTTCATCCTGCCCGCCTCGTCCGCCTTTATCTATAAGTGGGAGGGGTAGCGGGGGACTGACGTAGGGCGGGCGTTGTCGCGGCCAAATCGTCCGCAGGTCATGATACGGTCAGCCGTTGTCATGCCTGAGGTCACCCCATGCGCCGTTTACTGACCGCCCTAAGCCTGCTCCTCCTGTTCAACCTGACGGGGATAGGCGTCGCCCAGATGCCCACCGCCCCTACCCTGATCGCGCAGTACGGTCGCGGCTTGGTCAAAAATGTGCAGTGGGCCGCGGATGGTCAATCAGTTTGGGTCGGCACGAGCGAGGGGACGTGGCAGTTTGACGCCGACCTGAACGAACTCCGCAGCTTTCCCGGCCTCAAATACGGCACCCTTAGTCCAGATGGTCAGTGGCTGACGGGGTATTTCTATTATGAAGAGAAATATGGGTGGCGTGACATAAGTGTGATGCAGATTCTCAACGCCGAAACCGGAGAGCTGCATATCGAGTATGAGCATACCGCCAGCACCGAACCG
>JALONW010000006.1 GCA_025454725.1 Anaerolineae bacterium | reverse complement strand
TCCGCGCTTGTCGGTCGAGTCGTCGCAGACCATCAGCTTGTTTGGCAGCCACCCAGCGATCATCGTGCTGCGGCGCGGGTGAGATAGGCGGATACCCTCCGCCCGTTCGGCGCGATTCCGACGCGGGCTTGCGGTGAGTCGGGTGATGGGGGATAAAGGAGAGACAAGTTTAAGGGGATAGGTGATGAAACATATCTATAGATTGGCGCTGTGTTTTGTGCTGTTGGCAATGTCTATTGTTGGGGTGGGGGCGCAGTCGTCAACAGAAGCACTAAACATTTATGCCGTAGCATGGAGTCCTGATGGGACGATGCTGGCCTATGGAATTGGATATGATCATTGTGAATATGATGATGTAGATAGTTTTGGAATATACCTTGTTGATTCGGTCACCAGAGAGCTTATTCATGTTTTTAAAAATAATGTATGTCCCATCATTTCTTTAGATTGGTCTTCAGACAGCCAGTTATTGATTGCTAATTATGGCAATCAGTCCATGACAGTTATCTGGAATATAGCGACCTACTCGTATCAAACTGCGCTACCAACAACAAATATGCCGATAAGTTTTGTGGATCGTATGCATCCTGACGGCACAAAAATAGCCCATGTCAGTGGCTTAGGCACGATTGATTTTTGGAGTCCTGTTACGGGTGAAATTTTTACTCAATTAGACCCATACGCAATAGGTTTTGGTCAGACATTTGATATTGCTTGGAATTCCGATGGTTCGCAATTTGTCACAGCACATAACCAAGGTGTTGTGATATGGGACAATGAGACACTTGAGAAAATCAGACACATCTCTCACCCTAATTTGGGTCTGAGAGCTTGGGCCGATTGGTCATTAACACACAATTGGATTGCGACCACCGCTCTCGATGAAAATTTAGAGTCTCAAATTTATATATGGGATGCAGCAACGGGAGAGGTGTTGCGGGTGATTTCAGGCCACGAAGCCACACTTACCGATATTTCATTTGCCCCTGACGGTGTGCGTTTAGCAACTTCTAACAGGGATGGAACAGTACAAGTTTGGGATGTATCTACTGGTGAACTGTTAGAAACTTACACTAATCCTAATGGGGAAGTCTATACGGTTGATTGGAGTCTCGATGGGACACAGTTGGCTTATGGCGGCAGAGGTGGCGATGAGGCTGCGCCGACCATCGTTGATGTAGGAGAGATTGTCCACCCCCTTACCATAACAAGCCAATACCCCCAACCATAGGCCAAGCGCAGGCACACGCCCTATACCGCTTTCGGCGCAAATGGCGTATCTTTAGGGTCTGAGGAAGTTTTCGGAGCTTAGTCCCCGTGCCATACCCACCCCGCGCCGTGTTTATCGCCCTGCTGATGGTGCTGTCGGCTGTGTTGGGGGCGTGCCAGCCTGCGCCGCCCCAGTCGGTTGAGCCGCTGCCGACGCTGTTCCCGTCCCCGACCCCGCCCGGCTTCAACATCGACGGGGCAGAACGGGTGGCGGGCGAGTTCCTCTACGGCTGGCAGACGGCGGATTACGCCGCGATGTACGCGCTGATTAACTTCACCAGCCGCGAGGCCACTCCGTTCGAGCAGTTCACGGCGTTCTACGAAGCATCCGCCGCCACCCTGTCGCTGGAACAGGTCAGCGCGCAGATTCGGGCACTGGCCCGCGACCCGGTCGCGCCGCGTGTGGCGAATCTGACCTATGACGCCACGTTTCAGACTCGGCTGGTCGGCTCATTCACCGACAGCGCCCGCCAGATGACACTGGTCTTCGATGAACGCGACAGCAATTGGCGGGTGGCGTGGTCACGCGGCGATTTCTTCCGTGAGTTGGAAAACGGCGGGCGGATGCGCCTCGTCACGACGCCGGTCAACCGCGCCAATATCTATGACCGCGACGGCGTAGTCTTGGCGATGCAGGACGAGCGCCTCATTATCACCGTTCAGGTCGTGCGGATGGACATCCCCGATGAGGCGGCGTGTTTGGCGCGCATTGTTGAAGCGTCTAACCTGACGCTGGAACAGCTCCAAACTCGGCTGAACTCGCAGCCGTCCGATTGGGTCAACGAGCTGGCGATTATCGAGCCGCAGGCGTATCAACAGTATGGCAGCGCGCTGGAAACCGACTGCGCCGCAGAGTTTGGGACGCGCCCAGCGCGCCACTATCCCAACGGGAGCCTGATGCCGCATATTATCGGGTCGGTGGGCTACCTCGACGCTGCTGATTTGCCCGCCGTGACCTCCGAAGGCTTCCAGCAAGACGCGATTTTGGGGCGCAGCGGAATCGAACGTCAGTGGGACAGCTATTTGCGCGGCGTCCCCCGCGCCCAGTTGGTGATTGAAGACACATCGGGCGTGCAGCGCCGCCTGTTGGCCGAGCGCGCCGCCGAACCCGCGCAGGCGGTCTGGCTGACCATCGACAGCGATTTACAGCAGCGGGTGTTGGATATTTTGTCGAACGCCTATGCCCAAAATGCCGAGGGGTGGGGACAGCGCAGCCGGGGTGCAGCGGCCATCATCATGGACGTGCAGACCGGCGCAATCCTTGCCATGGTCAGCTACCCGACTTACGACGGCAACGCCTTTACCCCCTTCCCGGTGATGGGGCGCGAGGCGGCGCAGGACATCATCGCCAAGACCGGTACCGATGAGCGCCTGCCGCTGCTCAACCGGGCGACTCAGGGGCGCTACCCGTCGGGGTCGGTGATGAAAATTGCTGTTTCGCTGGCGGTGGCCGAAAGCGGCGTCTACAGCACCAATCAGCGCTACTCGTGCGCCGGGGTCTGGAACCGTGACGGCGTGACGCGCACCGACTGGCTGCCATCTGGTCACGGGACACAAGACCTCGCCGGGGCGATTACCAACAGCTGCAACCCTTACTATTATGAAGTCGGCTATCAAATGAACCTCGTTGACCCCTATCTGCTGCCGCGCTACCTGCGTCAGTTCGGGATGGGCGTCCCGACCGGCCTGACCGACATCCCGGAAGACCCCGGCAATATCGGTGACCCGGACAGCTACCGGATTAAGACCGGTATCCCGTGGTCGTTTGTCGATGCGGTCAGCATGTCGATTGGGCAGGGCGAGGTTGAGGTCACGCCGCTGCAAATCGTCCGGCTGACGGCAGCGGTCGCCAACGGGGGCGTATTGTGGCAGCCGTATCTCGTCGAGAAGGCTGGCTTGTTCAACGATTTTGTCTACACGGCTGAACCGAACCCGCTGTCGAATATCAATGTCCGTTCCGAGGTGCTGGACACCATCCGGCGCGGCATGTGCGAGGTGACGACCGGCTTCACCGGCACGGCTACCTATGTCTTTGAAGGGTCGCCGCTGCTGACACTGGGCGTGTGCGGCAAGACCGGCACGGCGCAGAACCTGCCCGGCCCGACTACCCACGCATGGTTTGCAGCTTATGCCC
The DNA here is from genome assembly GCA_025454725.1 of Anaerolineae bacterium. Classification (GTDB taxonomy): domain Bacteria; phylum Chloroflexota; class Anaerolineae; order Aggregatilineales; family Phototrophicaceae; genus Flexicrinis. The sequence goes on along the minus strand of JALONW010000006.1, from coordinate 30,379 downwards.
CGCGCATCGACCCCGAAATCGCGGTGGTGGTGATTGTCGAGGACGCGGGCGAGGGCAGCGGCACGGCTGCGCCGCTGGTGCGTGAGATGATGGAATACTACTTCTTCGGGGGAAACAACGAATGATGCGGCGTCTTGTCCGTGTGCTGCTGGCCTTCATCCTCATGCTGCTGGTCAGCTTTGGCCTGTTGGAAATCCTGCTGCGGCTGACCGCGCCGGGGCTGGGCGGCCAGATTGGGCTGGTGGCGCGCACCATCACGACCGGTTCGCCGTATTCCGAGGCGTGGACCCCGGCATGGCGCGAAAACCGCGACCACTATTACACGCTGCGCCCCGGTTTGACCGATGTTTTGCAGTATGGCAGCCCCTCGGTCGCATTCCGGCTGACGACCGCCAAGCTGTGGGATGACGGTCTCCCGCCCGATGAGGGCATCGGCTTCCGCAACCCGCCGGTTGATTATGGCGTGGATGTGGTCGTGGTCGGTGACTCGTTTGGCTTCTGTTTCACCGAGCAGGCCGACTGCTGGGTTAACCGGCTGTCGGCGGCCAACAACTGGGGCGCGGTCAATTTATCGACGCCGGTGACGGGAAGTCTAAGCCACGGAAAGTTTTTGGCCGACTTCGGCGTACCGCTTCAGCCCCCGCTAGTCATCTGGCAGTTTTTCGGCAACGACTTCAATGACGATTATGCGCTGTTGAGCTGGCGCGGCGACATCGACCGTTTGCCGGGTGATGTTTCGGCGTCAGTGGGGGAGGTGCAGGCCGCTGGCGGGAACTGGTTCAGCCAGAATTTGGTGAGTATCGCCATCCTCGAATTATTGACCACCGGGTCATGGGGCGGCCTGCCGGGCGAAGACCCGGCTTTCGTCGCGCAGCACCAAGCGACCTACCCGGACGGGTCGCCGTTTCTGTTCGCCAAACCTTATGAGCTGGCCGCGCTGGATATGTCGCGTGATGTCAACCAGTACGGGATTGATACCACCCGGCAGGCGCTGACCGAGGCTAAGGCGCTGGTCGAGGGGTGGGGCGGGCGGCTGGTGGTGGTCGTCATCCCGACCCGTGAGGAGGTCTACAGCGGCATCACGTCTAATTTTCTGACGCCAGAGACGCTTAATCTGCTGGGCGGGCCGCGCCGGTCGCTGGCCGACCTGTGCGTGGAATTGGCGCTGGACTGCTATGACCCGACCGACGTGCTGTACGACCTCGCGGTCACGTCGCCGCCGCTGTACTATGCCGATGATATGCATTTGAATGCGGCGGGCAATGCGGCGCTGGCCGATTTATTGTCCGCTTGGCTGGCTGATTTGCCGGAGAGCAACGATACCCCATGAGCGACTTCATCTTAATCGTAGATGACGAACAGCGCATCATCGACCTTGCGACGATGTACCTCGAAAAAGAGGGCTACACCGTCCGCAGCGCCACCGACGGCCTGAACGGTTACCGCCAAATTGTCGAGACCAACCCGGCGCTGGTCGTCCTCGACCTGATGCTGCCGGGGATGGATGGCCTAGAGGTCTGCCGCAAGGTCCGTGCCACTTCGGACGTGCCGATTATCATGCTGACGGCGCGCAGCGATGACATCGACAAAATTGTCGGGCTGGAACTGGGCGCAGACGATTACCTGACCAAGCCGTTTAACCCGCGTGAACTGCTGGCGCGGGTGAAGGCCATTATGCGGCGGACACAGCGCGCCGATTCTGCTCCGGCGGGCGGCTCCGTCAGCGTTGGCAATGTGAATATTCACCCCGACCGGCGCGCCGTGGAGATTAGCGGTCGGTCGGTCGATTTACGGATGAAAGAGTTTGACCTCTTGCTGCTGCTGGCGCGCAACATTGGCAAGGTTTTTACCCGTGAGCGTCTGTTAGAGGTGGTGTGGGGTTATGACTTCGCCGGGGAGACGCGCACGGTCGATGTCCACATCGCACACCTGCGCCACAAGCTGGATGGCATGACCCCAACCATCGAAACGGTGTGGGGTGTGGGGTATAAGTTGGAGGCACGGTAGGGGGTGAGGTTCGTTGAATTAACCCGAACCACCCTGTAAGGCTTAAACGGTGATTTATGGGAAAAACTCATCACTCATCACCCATCACTTTCGACTTTAACATAAGGGAGGCACGGTAGGACTGATGCAGTTTGGGTCGCTGCGCTGGCGGTTATTTAGCTCATATTTCCTTCTGTTGGTTGTGACGCTGGGGGTAGGCGGTGTGGTGCTGTTTACCGCGCTTGGTGCGCGCCCAGAGCCGCCGATGGTCGGATATGACCGCCTCGGCCAGTTAGCGCGCACCTTCATCACTGACCTGACGCGGCAGGGACTTGACCGACTGACTTTCCCGGAGCTGACGGAGCGGGCTGAGGACTACGGCGCGCGCATCCTCGTCGTGCGCTGGTCAGCCAGCACAGTCAGCCATGATACGTCAGGCGTGTTCTCGGCAGGCGATGGTATTTTCTATGAGCTTGACGACGAGTATGAAGGCGGACGCGGTGTGGGGATGCCCAACCAACTGATTGATGGCGTGTTCGGGACGTTCTATGACCCTGACGGCACAGAATGGCTGTTTATCGGCATCCGGGGCGGCCCTGTGCGTGACCTTGCACTGCTGCTGGCCGAACAGCGCTCGACGCGCACGCTGCAAGAGACGCTGGCAGAGTTTGGTGGGCCGCTGGCCGGGCCGATTTTACAGGCGGCGCTGTTCGGCTTGGGAGTAGCGTTCATTTTGGCAGCGGTCATCAGCGGTCAGCTCATCAAGCAACTTTCGGCGTTGGGCGGCGCGGCGCGAGCGGTGGCGCGCGGCGACTATTCGCATCAAGTCCCCGACAACAGCGGCCCCGCCGAGGTGCGCGCCGTCGCACAGGCCTTTAATACGATGGTGTCGGAGGTACAGTCCACCCAGCAGGCGCAGCGCGACTTCCTCGCCAACGTCAGCCACGACCTCAAGACCCCGTTGACCTCGATTCAGGGCTACGCGCAGGCCATTATCGATGAGGCCGTGCGCGACCCGGTGACCGCCGCTGAGGTGATTTATTCTGAAGCCGACCGACTGGCGCGCATGGTGTCTGAACTGACCGACCTAGCGCGCTTGCAGGGCGGACGCAGCCCGCTCAAGCTGGCGCGGGTCGATGTGGTGGCGCTGACGTCGGCGCTGGCGCAGCGGCTGATGGTTGTCGCGCAGAAGAAGAATGTCACGCTGCGGGTTGAGGCGGCCAGCGCGCTGGTCGTCCATGCCGACGGCGACCGATTGGCGCAGGTCATCACCAATTTGTTGAGCAATGCCGTGAAGTTCACCCCCGACGGCGGCGAGGTGTTAATCCGCCTGCGCCCACTTGACCAAGGGGTTGAGGTCAGCGTGCAGGACAGTGGCATCGGCATCCCACAGGCGGAACTGGCGCGGGTGTTCGAGCGCTTCTATCAGGTGGATAAGGCACGCGGGCCGCAGCGCGGGACGGGCTTGGGGCTGGCAATCTCTCGTGAGATTATCCACGCACATGGCGGGCGCATCCAAGCCGAGAGCGCGGGGGAGGGGCGCGGCGCGACCTTCACCATCTGGCTACCGCACACGCCCCCTTCAACTGTTACCGCTTAGAACTGCGCCCACGCGACCACGATGCCGGGCATCTGGAAGCGTGCGCCCGTCCGCAGGATTAGGCCAGCCTCGCCGCGTGCCGCTTCGGCAGCGGCGACGAAGGCCAGTGTGCCGGTCTGGAGGGTGTGTTCGCCGGGGATGACGAAGGTCGCAATCCCGCGTATGAAAGTGCTTTGGTAGACCCGTGGACCGAGGCTGCCGACCATCACGAGGCCGACATCGGTCCCGTCGGCTGCGTCGGTCGGGCCCACCTGTACGGTGACACTTTGACCCGCGATGAGCTGGTATGGGACGGTCATCGGTAATTTAGCGGCTGGGGGTGTTAGCGCAGCGCGGCAGGCCGATAGGATAAAGGCCAATACCAACACCGCCCGCCGCAGGTTGTCCCGCCGCCGCTGGCGTGCGGGTGTGACTGCGTGGCTGTTCAAAAGTATCCCCCTCAATCGGGCCGCATCACGCCGCCCGCTTAATCCTATTCTAACCTGTATCCGCCGAGTATGCACGACCAAAAAGGGTGGAAGACGCTTAATTATGAGAACCGCATTAAAAAGCGGGCGATAAGCGAGGCCATAGCTTGACACACCCCTAGGCTGACTGATACGATACCGCCCGATCAATACCGGCGCAGCAGCCAACCTCTTGTTCGGGTTAAGACCCAGAGAGGCAATGGATGACCGCGCTGAACCGAGTGTATGTGACGAAAGTGCAGCGCGGGATAAGTGCTGAGGCTCGTTACGGCAGGTAGCACTGGGCGAACGGCGGGTAAAGACTCGCATTCGCCTTTTTGCACGCCTGCCGCCAGAGACGATTTAGCAGGACGGAGAGGTTATGCCGACCATCAACCAGTTGGTGCGTAAAGGTCGCCAGAGCAAGAAATTCAAGAGCAAGGCCCCTGCGTTGCAGTACACGTGGAACGCCTACGCTCGTCGGCGGACCAAGCAGCCCGCCGGTGCGCCTCAGAAGCGTGGGGTATGCACGGTTGTGCGTACCATGACGCCGAAGAAGCCGAACTCGGCGCTGCGTAAGGTAGCTCGTGTGCGGTTGTCGAACGGGATCGAGGTTACGGCCTATATCCCCGGTGAAGGTCACAGCCTTCAGGAACACAGCGTCGTGCTGGTTCGTGGTGGCCGTGTCAAGGACCTTCCGGGTGTGCGTTACCACATTGTTCGTGGGACGCTCGACTCGGACGGTGTGAAGAACCGCCTTCAGGCGCGCAGCAAGTACGGCACCAAGCGCCCGAAGGCTGGCGCTGCGGCTGCCCCGGCGAAGAAGAAGTAACGGAACAGGGTGAACCAAGACCATGCCGAGACGCAATTCCCCCCCGAAGCGCCCGGTCGCTCCGGACAACAAGTACAACAGCGTCAGCTTGACGATGTTTATCAACCGGATGATGTACGGCGGCAAGCGTAGCACGTCGCTGGGCATTATGTATGAAGCGTTGGACATCATTGAAGAGAAGGCCAAGCGCAGCCCCCTAGAGGTGTTTGAGCAGGCTCTCCGCAATGTGACCCCCGCCGTTGAGGTCAAGCCCCGCCGCGTCGGTGGTTCGACCTACCAAGTGCCGGTTGAGGTCACCAACGAGCGTGGCCTGTCACTGGCGATGCGCTGGTTGCTGGCAAACTCCCGTTCCCGTTCGGGGAAGGGCATGCCCAACAAGCTTGCGGCTGAACTGCTCGATGCCGCCAATGGACAAGGGAACTCGATCAAGAAAAAAGACGAGACCCACCGTATGGCTGAAGCTAACCGCGCCTTCGCGCATTACAAGTAGCTTTTGCCCCGCCTAGCCCACGACACAAAGCGCAACAGAGCATAGCATGGCTAAAACGCTCGACCCAAAACTGGACCTGAGCAAGGTCCGCAACATCGGCATCATTGCTCACATTGATGCTGGCAAGACCACCACGACTGAGCGCGTCCTCTACTACACCGGTATGGTTCACAAAATCGGTGAAGTACACGAGGGCGGCGCGACGACCGACTACATGGAGCAGGAGCGCGAGCGTGGTATCACCATTACCTCCGCCGCCGTTACCGCCCAGTGGAAGGGTTATCAGGTCAACGTCATCGACACCCCCGGCCACGTGGACTTCACCGCCGAGGTGCAGCGTTCGCTGCGCGTCCTTGACGGTGGCGTTGTCGTGTTCGACGCGGTGGCCGGTGTAGAGCCGCAGTCCGAGACTGTTTGGCGTCAAGCCGACCAGTATAAGGTTCCGCGCATCTGCTTCGTCAACAAGATGGACCGGATGGGCGCAAACTTCACCCGCACGGTCAACATGATCATCGAGCGCGTGAACGGTAACCCCGTACCCATCCAGATGCCGTTCGGCGAAGGTGACCAGTTCAAGGGCATCATCGACCTGATGACGATGGAACTGATCACTTACGCTGACGACCTCGGTCAGAACGTCACCCGTCACCCGATCCCGGAGAGCTACCGCGAACAAGCGGAAACCGCCCGTCAGGAAATGATCGAAAAGATCATCGAAAACGACGAGCTTCTCACCGAGAAGTACCTGATGGAAGAAGCGATTTCCGACGATGAGATTCAGGCCGCTATGCGGGCTGCAACCATCGCTGGGCGCATCCAGCCGGTTCTGTGCGGTTCGGCGCTCAAGAACAAGGGCGTTCAGTTGATGCTGGACCAAGTTGTTGCGCTGCTGCCGTCGCCGCTGGATATCGCCTCGACCAAGGGTATCCATCCCAAGACCGAGGAGCCGGTGGAGCGCACCGCCTCGGACGACCAGCCGCTGTCGGCGTTGGTCTTCAAGATTATTACCGACCCGTTCGTTGGCCGTCTCGCCTTCGTGCGCGTCTACTCTGGTGTGCTGCGCAGCGGTACGACCGTTGCCAACACCACCAAGGGTGAGCGCGAGCGCATCGGGCGTATTGTCCGCATGTTCGCCGACCGTCGTGAGGACATCACCGAGGTTCACGCGGGCGACATCGCCGCGATCCTCGCCCTCAAGGGGACGTTCACCGGTGACACCCTGTCTGACCCCGATCAGCCGATCAAGCTGGAGAACATCAAGTTCCCTGAGCCGGTGATCGAAGTTGCGGTTGAGCCGAACAGTAAGGCCGACCAAGACAAGATGGGTGAGGCGCTGCGTCGTCTGGCTGAAGAAGACCCGACCTTCAAGGTCGAAGTCGAGGACAACCAGACCAAGCTGCGCGGCATGGGTGAACTTCACCTTGAGGTGTTGGTTGACCGCCTGATGCGCGAATTCGGCGTGCAGGCGACCGTTGGCCGCCCCCGCGTGTCGTACCGTGAGACCATCACGCGCACGGCCCGTGTTGACATGATCTTCAAGCGGCAGTCGGGCGGTTCGGGCCAGTATGCCCGCGTCGTCGCCGAATTTGAGCCGATGACCGAAGAAGAACTCAAGAACGCTAAGCACGAATTTGAGTTCGTCGATGAAATCCGCGGTGGTACCATCCCCCGTGAGTTCATCCGCCCGACCGAGAACGGTATGCGCGAAGCGTGTGCTGGCGGCGTGTTGGCGGGCTTCCCCGTGGTTGGCGTCCGCGCCCGCCTCGTGGACGGCGCATCCCACGACGTCGACTCGAGCGAAATGGCGTTCAAAATCGCCGGTTCGATGTGCTTGAAGGAAGGCGTTCAGAAGTCTGCCCCAGTTCTGCTGGAGCCGACGATGAAGGTCGAAGTGTTCGTGCCTGACGAGTTCACCGGCGCGGTGGTGGGCGACCTGTCGTCCCGCCGTGGTATCATCAACGGCATGGAAGCGCGCGGTGTCGGCGCAACTGCCGTCAGCGCGTATGTCCCGCTGGCCGAGATGTTCGGCTACGCCACCAACATCCGCAACATCACGCAGGGTCGTGGCCAGTTCACGATGGAATTCGACCGCTACACCATCGCTCCTAACAGCGTGGCGGAGCAGGTCATCAAGGCTGGCCGCTAAACCGGCTGGCCCCACACCGCAGTTTCGTTAGGCTAGTTTGTTAGACCCCAAAGCAAGACCTCAAACAAAAGAAGGACGAGGAAAGCACAATGGCTGGTAAGTTCGACCGTAGCAAACCGCACGTCAACATCGGCACCATCGGTCACGTCGACCATGGCAAAACCACCCTGACCGCCGCCATCACCAAGGCGCTGGGCATGAAGGGTAAGGCCGAGCGTATGAAGTACGACGATATCGACAACGCCCCGGAAGAGAAGGCGCGCGGTATCACCATCAACATCCGTCACGTTGAATACGAGACCGATGCCCGTCACTATGCCCACGTCGACTGCCCGGGTCACCGTGACTACATCAAGAACATGATCACCGGCGCGGCGCAGATGGACGGCGCTATCCTCGTCGTCAGCGCTCCCGATGGCCCGATGCCCCAGACCCGTGAGCACGTTCTGCTCGCCCGTCAGGTCGAAGTCCCGGCCATGGTCATCTTCCTGAACAAGGTTGACCAGATGGACGATCCCGAACTGCTCGAGCTGGTTGAGCTGGAGCTGCACGAACTGCTGAGCAGCTACGGCTTCAGCGACGAGACCCCGATTATCCGTGGTTCGGCGCTGGCCGCCAACACTTCGGACAGCACCGACATCAACGCGCCGGAGTATGCGCCGATCTACAAGCTGATGGAAACCGTCGACTCGTGGATCCCGACCCCGACCCGTGACACCGAGAAGCCGTTCCTGATGCCGGTGGAAGACGTGTTCACCATTCAGGGCCGCGGTACCGTGGTCACTGGCCGCGTCGAGCGTGGTATCCTGCTCAAGGGTCAGGAAATCGAGATCCTCGGTCTGCGCGACGAGAAGATCAAGACCATCGTGACCGGCATCGAAATGTTCCACAAGGAACTCGATCAGGCTGAGGCTGGCGACAACGCCGGTATCCTCCTGCGCGGTACCAAGCGTGAAGAACTGGAGCGCGGCATGGTTCTCGCCAAGCCCGGCTCGATCACCCCATACCGCAAGTTCAAGTGCGAAGTGTACGTCCTGAAGAAGGAAGAGGGTGGTCGTCACAAGCCCTTCGTCAGCGGCTACCGCCCGCAGTTCTACATCCGCACGATGGACGTGACCGGCATGGTCACCCTGCCGGATGGCGTCGAGATGGTTATGCCCGGCGACAACGTCAACATGGACGTCGAGCTGATCATGCCCGTCGCGCTGGAGCGCGGTTCGAAGTTTGCGATCCGTGAGGGCGGTCTGACCGTCGGCGCGGGCATCATCACCGACGTGATTTCGTAACGCCCATTAAAGCGTAGCGAACCGATCAGGTAATGCCGGGGGGCAGCAACCCGCCCCCCGGCATTTCTAACGGAAAGAACGGGAGCCAACAATGGCAGCAGCGAAGAACAAGATCCGTATCCGCCTCAAGGCCTATGACCACCGCGTCCTCGACCAGTCGGCGCAGCGGATCGTAGAGACGGCGGAGCGCGCGGGTGCGCGGGTGGTCGGGCCAGTCCCGCTGCCCACCAAGCTAGAGCGCTTCACCGTGCGTCGTTCCACCTTCATCGACAAGGACTCGCACGAACACTTCGAGATCCGCACCCACTCGCGGCTGATCGACGTGATCGACCCCGATAGCAAGACCATCGAGAACCTCACCCGCCTGAACCTTCCGGCTGGTGTTGACATCGAGATCAAGCTTTAGTCCATTTTCCACCCAGTTCGTTTCTATCCCCACACACGCTCAACGCAAGCGGGCAACGTTCAGGTCCGCCGCTGCGGGTGTACAGGGAAGTACGCTAAGGACAGAATGGGGGCGGGGGCTTATCGAGTTCCCGGCGCGCAGCCCGCGCAGCACCCCTCTGGAGGCCACACTATGAAGGGCATGATTGGTAAAAAGGTGGGTATGACCCAGATTTTTGACGAGCAGGGGAATGTCATCCCTGTCACCGTCATCCAAGCTGGGCCGTGCCACGTCACGCAGATCCGTAGCAAGGACAAGGACGGCTATGTCGCCATCCAGTTGGGCTACTGGGAGACCAAGCCGCAGCGCTTGACACAGGGCCAGCTCGGCCACCTCAAGCGCAACAACCTGCCTGCGCTGCGCGTTTTGCGCGAGTTCCGCATCAAAGAAGGCGATGCGGACGTTGCAGAAGGCGACCAGATTAAGGTCGATGTTTTCAACAAGGGCGAGCGCGTGGACGTGATTGGTACGTCCAAAGGACGCGGCTTTGCCGGCGCGATTAAGCGCCACGGTTTCAACCGCCAGCCCAAGACGCACGGTCAGTCTGACCGCGAGCGCGCTCCGGGTTCTATCGGCCAGCGTTCATTCCCCGGTCGCACCCTTAAGGGGCAGCGTATGGCCGGTCACATGGGCAACGAACGTGTGACCACCCAGAACCTCGAAGTCGTGTTGGTCGATGCAGAGCGCAACCTGTTAGCTATTCGCGGCTCTGTGCCGGGCCACAAAAACGGCATCGTTATGATTAAGCCGTCGGTCAAGGCACGCAAGAAGTAAGCGGGCCTAAAGGAGGACTTGACCATGCAGTTCCCTGTCATGGATATCAACGGTAAGCAGGTCTCTACGGTTGACCTGCCCGCCGAGATTTTTGGAATCGCTAAGGAAGACCTGAACATTGGTCTGATGCACCAAGCGTTCGTTCGCCAACAGGCCAACGCCCGTTTGGGGACGCACAAGACCAAGACCCGCAGCGAGAACAACCGCACGACCGCTAAGGTCTACCGCCAGAAGGGTACGGGCCGCGCCCGCCACGGGTCGCGCAACGCCCCGATCTTCGTTGGTGGTGGTATCGCACACGGTCCCATCCCTCACAAGTACACCAAGGCGCTCCCCAAGAAGATGCACCGCAAGGCCATCCGCCATGCGTTGAGCAGCCTTGTTCTAGACGGCCAGCTTGTGGTCGTTGACAGCGTTAGCAGCATCCAGCCCAAGACCAAGGAAATGGCCAAGGTTCTTCAGGCGCTGGTGGGCGATAACAGTGCGCTAGTCGTGCTGGCTGACCGCAACGAGAACGTGGAGCGCAGCGTCCGCAACCTTGACCGCGCTTACTACCTGCGTGCCATGTACCTCAACGTGCGTGACCTGCTCCAGTACAACCGCGTTGTCCTGCCGCTCGACGCCCTGCCCATCATCAGCAATTGGCTTGGGACGACGGAGGCCTAAGGAAGATGACGAGTCTACACCTGTACGACGTAATCCGTCGCCCAATCGTCAGCGAAAAGACGAACCTGCTGTCTGAGAACAACCAGTATGTGTTCGAGGTCGCAACGGGCGCTAACAAGGTCCAGATCAAGGAGGCCGTCAGCGCTATTTTCGGCGTGTCGGTCGTCAAGGTCAACACAATGGTCATGCCCTACAAGCGGGGCCGCCGTGGTCGCAAGTTCTACCGCCGTACCCAGCAATGGAAAAAGGCAGTGGTAACCTTGGCCGAGGGCGATAAGATCGACCTGTTTGAGGTATAAGGGGCATAACCGATGGCTGTTAAGGTCTACAAGCCCACCTCGGCTGGCCGCCGAGGAATGACGGGCCACAGTTTTGAAGAAATCACCAAGAGCAAGCCGGAGCGCAGCCTGACCGAAGCGCTCCCGAAGAAGGGTGGCCGTAACAACCAAGGCCACGTCACCATCCGCCACCGCGGCGGCGGCCACAAGCGCCGTTACCGCCTGATCGACTTCAAGCGCAACAAGTTCGACTGCAAGGCCACCGTTTCGGCGATTGAGTACGACCCGAACCGCAGCGCCCGCATCGCCCTGTTGCAGTACGAGGACGGCGAGAAGCGCTATATTATCGCGCCGCTGGGCCTCAAGGTCGGTGATGTGGTCGGCAACGGCGAGCAGGCCATCCTTCGTCCCGGCAACGCGATGATCATCCGTGACATCCCGGTCGGTACGGAAATCCACAACATTGAGCTGCTGCCCGGCAAGGGCGGCCAGATGGCGCGCTCGGCGGGCGTCTCGGCTCAGTTGCTGGCGAAGGAAGGCACTTACGCCCAGATCCGCCTGCCCAGCGGCGAGGTTCGCCTCGTGCATGAGCGCTGCATGGCGACCATCGGGCAGGTCGGCAACGTCGACCACGGTAACGTGAACCTCGGCAAGGCCGGGCGCAAGCGTTGGATGGGCATCCGCCCGTCGGTCCGTGGTGTGGCGATGGACCCCGGCAGCCACCCCCACGGTGGTGGTGAAGGCCGTTCGGGTATCGGTATGCCCGGTCCCAAGACCCCGTGGGGCAAGCCTGCCCTCGGTTACCGTACCCGCCGGAACAAGCGCACGGACAAGTTCATCGTGCGCCGCCGCAACAAGTAGAAGCGCACGAGACGAGGACGTAAGATATGAGCCGTTCGCTGAAAAAGGGGCCTTTTATTGACCCCAAGCTTCTGGCCAAGGTCGAGAAGCTGAACTCGGAAAACAAGAAGACCGTCATCCGCACGTGGAGCCGGGACAGCACCGTGTTCCCGCAGATGGTCGGTCACACCATCGCAGTTCACGATGGCCGACGCCACGTCGCCATCTTCATGACCGAGAACATGGTCGGTCACAAGCTCGGTGAGTTCGCGCCTACGCGCAGCTTCCGGGGTCACGTCGTCGAGAAGAAGAAGAAGTAGGGGGCGGCTGAACGATGGAAGTCAACGCACGCACCAAGCACCTGCCCATCTCGCCCCAGAAGTTGCGCCTCGTGTGTGACAAGGTTCGCGGGCTGGACGCGCTCCAAGCCAAGACTGTCTTGGAATACATGCCCCAGAAGGGCGCGGGTTTCGTCTTCAAGACCCTGAACTCGGCCCTCGCTAATGCCGAGAACAACCACGACATCGACCCCAGCACGCTCATTGTGGCGCAAATCTGGGCCGATGAGGGTACGCGGCTGCGCCGGGTCAAGGCAGGCGCACGCGGGCGCTACAAGCCCCGCATCAAGCGCATGTCGCACCTGACCGTCGTGCTTGCCCCACGCCAGAGTACACAGGAGTAAGGCTCTATGGGTCGTAAAGTCCATCCTATCGGATTCCGCCTCAAGATCAACCGCGACTGGGAGTCGCGCTGGTATGCGGAAGGCCGTGACTACGTTGACCTGTTGAAGGAAGACCGCAAGATCCGTGCGTTCATCAAGACCGAGGCCGAGAAGGCCGGGGTCAGCCGCACCGAGATCGAGCGCTTCCCCAACCAAGTCGTGGTGACCATCCACACCATGCGCCCCGGCATCATCATCGGGCGTGAGGGCAAGGCGGTCAAGAAGCTCAAGACCGACCTCGAAACCCTGACCGGCAAGAAGGTTAAGGTTGAGGTCAATGAGATCGACAAGCCCGATGCCGACGCGCAGTTGGTTGCCGAGAACATCGCCGGCCAGCTCATCCGTCGTATCGGTCACAGCCGCGCCATGAAGCGTGCGGTGCAGCAGGCCATGCGTCTCGGCGCTCAGGGCATCCGTATCGAGGTTTGCGGCCGTCTGGCCGGTGGCGACATGAGCCGCCGCGAGATGGTCAGCGAGGGTCGCGTTCCGCGCAACACCCTCCGCGCCAACATCGACTACGGTCGGACGGAAGCCCTGACGACCTTCGGCCAGCTTGGCATCAAGGTCTGGATCTACAAGGGGGAAATCCTGCAGCAAGACGCGGCGCGCAAGGAAGAAAAATCCGGCGTGTACATCAGCCAGTAGCCCCCGGGCGCGTCTGGGCGTAAGGATAGAGGAGCAATCAGCATGTTGATGCCAAAGCGTGTCAAATACCGTAAGCAAATGCGCGGTCGCCGTAAGGGGACTGAGCTTCGGGGCGCGGCGGTCCAGTTCGGTGAGTACGGCCTTCAGGCACTGGAGCCAATCTGGCTCTCCAGCCGCCAGATCGAGGCCGCCCGCCGTGCGATGGTCCGCTACATCAAGCGCCGTGGTAAGATTTGGATCCGGGTGTTCCCGGACAAGCCCATCACCCAGAAAGCCGCCGAGACCCGCATGGGTAGCGGTAAGGGTTCGGTGGAATATTGGGCAGCGGTCGTCAAGCCGGGCCGCGTCCTGTTCGAGATGGGCGGCGTGAGTGAGGCCGAAGCGCTTGAGGCGCTGCGCCTTGCCGGGTTCAAGCTGCCCTGCAAGACCAAGATCATCAAGCGGATCGACCCGATCTCGGGGCAGGAGGTGAGCTAACATGGATATTCGTGAGATCACCAAGCTGTCTGACGAGCAACTCCTTGATGCCATCGAGGACAACCGGGAAGAGATGTACAAGCTCCGCCTGCAGAAGGCCAGCGGCGAGCTGAAGAATCCCAACCTCATCAAGGCCAACCGGCGCGACCTCGCCCGGTTCAAGACCGTGCTGGGCCAGCGCAAGGCCGGCAGCGAAAGTAAGGGGAAGTAAGCGATGACCAATGATCGCCGCCGGTTGGTCGGGCGCGTGGTGAGCGACAAGATGGATAAAACCGTCGTGGTCGCCATCGAGCGCCGCACGATGCACCGGGTATATAAGAAGATCGTCATCTCGACCAAGAAGATTATGGCGCACGACGAGAGCAACGCGGTCAAGACCGGGTCGCTGGTGCGCGTGGTCGAGAGCAAGCCCCTCAGCCGCCACAAGCGCTGGGTGGTCGAGGCCGTGCTTGAGGGTGCCGATGGTCAGCCCATCCCCGCCCCTGAGACCATCGACGGGGAGGTCTAAGCCATGATTCAGACCGAATCCCGCCTCAAGGTTGCCGACAACACCGGCGCTCAGGAGCTGTTGGTCATGCGCGTGTTGGGCGGTTCGCGCCGCCGCTACGGCTACGTCGGCGACATCGTTGTCGGCGTGGTCAAGTCGGCCTCGCCCAATGGCAGCGTTAAGAAGTCCGAGGTGGTGAAGGCGGTAATCGTCCGCACCTCCAAGGAATTCCGCCGCCCGGACGGGTCGTACATCCGGTTCGATGACAACGCCGCCGTGATCCTTGCCGACCAAGACAAGGACGGGCAGTGGGGTCCCAAGGGGACTCGCGTCTTCGGCCCGGTTGCCCGTGAACTCCGTGAGCGGGGCTTTGCGCGCATCGTGTCGCTGGCCCCTGAGACGCTGTAAGGAGAGTATAGACCATGCAGCGCATCAAGAGTGGCGACACCGTGATGGTGATCGCAGGCCGTGACAACGGCGAGCAGGGGAAAGTCGTTGAAGTCCTCAACAAGGACAACCGCGTGGTCGTGGAGGGCATCAACCTCCGTAAGCGCCACAAGAAGGCCCAGCAGGTCGGTGGTCGGCAGATCCCCGCGCAGATCGTGGAGTTCAGCGCCCCGCTGGACCTCTCCAACGTGATGTTGATCTGCCCGTCGTGCAGTAAGACGACCCGCATCGGCTATCGTTTCAAGCAAGATGGCAGCAAGGTGCGCTTCTGCAAGAAGTGCAATGCTGACATCGATTAGCCGGGGTAAAGGTAGATAACGATGGCTGAGAACGCCGAGAAGAAAGTTGTGCCGGTGCTGGTCTCTCGCTACCGCGAGGAAGTCGCCCCGGCCTTGATGACCGAATTTAGCTACACCAGCGTCATGCAGACGCCGCGCATCCAGAAGATTGTCATCAACATCGGGATGGGCGAAGCGCTGGACAGCCCCAAGACCATCGACGCTGCGGTCGAGGACCTGCGGATCATCACCGGCCAGCAGCCGGTTGTTACCCGCGCCAAGAAGAGTATCGCGCAGTTCAAGCTGCGTGAGGGCCGCGCCATCGGTGTCAAGGTGACGCTGCGTGGCGAGCGCATGTGGTCGTTCCTCGACCGCCTGATCAACATTGCGCTGCCGCGTATCCGCGACTTCCGTGGTATCCCGTCCAAGCTGGACGGTCGTGGCAACTACACCATCGGCCTGCGCGAGCAGCTGATCTTCCCCGAAATCCAGTTCGATAAGATCGACAAGGTTCGTGGTATGGAGATCACCATCGTAACGTCGGCCCAGTCCGACGAGGAGGGCCGCCGTTTGCTGAAGCTGATGGGCATGCCCTTCAAGGAAAATTAAGGGGACGATACGATGGCTAAGAAGTCGATGATTATCCGTGAGGGTCGGCGTAAGCACGCCGTCCAAGTCCGTAACCGCTGCAACCGCTGCGGTCGGCCCCGTGGTTTCTACCGCCGCTTTGGTCTCTGCCGCATCTGCGTGCGTGAGATGGCGCTGCGCGGTGAGATCCCCGGCCTTGTCAAGTCGAGCTGGTAAGGAGAAGCGCGATGGTTTCTGATCCGATTGGGGATATGCTCGCGCGCATCCGCAACGCCTTGATGGCCGGTAAGGCCTCGGTCGTGGTGCCGAAGAGCAAGATTAAGATCGAGATAGCCCGTATCCTGCACGAGGAAGGCTATATCGAAAGCTATACGGTGGGTGATGAAGCCCCCGTCCCGATGATCCAGCTAGAGCTGAAGTACCACGGTCCGCGCCGCCTGCGCCGCCCGGTCATCTCAAACATGACCCGCGTGAGCAAGCCTGGTCGCCGTGTGTACCGTGGTAGCACTGACCTCCCCCGCGTGCTGAGCGGCACGGGCATCGCCATCATGACCACCCCGCGTGGTGTGATGACGGCAGCCCAAGCCAAGCGTGAGCGCGTCGGCGGTGAGGTGATCTGCTACGTGTGGTAAGGGGTGAATAATGTCGCGTGTAGGTAAGAAAATCATCCCCGTCCCGGCCAAGGTCGACATCAAAGTCGACGGTCAGACCGTGACGGTGAAGGGGCCTAAGGGCGAACTGAAGCACACCATGCCGGATGCCATTAACCTCAAGCAGGACAATGGCACCCTCGAGCTGGAGCGCGTCACCGAGACGCGGACCGACCGTGCGCTGCACGGTCTGACCCGCGCTCTCGTCAGCAACATGGTGACGGGCGTGTCCACCGGCTTCCGCCGGACGCTCATCATCGAAGGTACCGGTTACACCGCCGAGATGCGCAGCGGCCAGTTGGTGATGAAGTTGGGCTACTCCCACGAGATCCCGGTGCCTGCGCCTGAGGGTATCTCGTTCGAGGTCCCGGCAGACCGCCGTGGCACCGTCCTGCATGTCGATGGTATCGACAAGCAGGTGGTGGGGCAGGTTGCAGCCGACATCCGCAAGCTGCGTCCGCCCGAGCCGTACAAGGGCAAGGGTGTGCGTTATTCCGATGAAGTTGTTCGTCGCAAGGTCGGTAAGGCCGGCGCTGCGAAGAAGAAGTAGACTAGGGCCGCATCACGATGAACCAGAAGAACGCAAAGCAGAAGCGCGAGGGGCGTGAACGCCGCCACGCACGGGTGCGCGCCCGCGTCGAAGGCAGCAGCGAGCGCCCGCGCCTGAACATTTACCGCAGCGTAGCCAACATCTACGCGCAGGTGATCGACGATACCGTTGGCCGCACTTTGGTCTCGGCGTCGAGCATCGATACCGAGGTCGCGCCGCAGGTTGAGGGCAAGACTAAGTCTGAGGTCGCCAAGATCGTCGGTCAAATCGTGGCGCAGCGCGCCAAAGATGCCGGCATCACCAAGGTCGTGTTCGACCGGGGTGGCTTCCGCTATCATGGCCGCGTTGCGGCTCTGGCTGAAGGGGCCCGCGAGGGCGGCCTAGAGTTCTAGGAAACGACGGAGTATTCGTATGGCCGAAAAGCGTGAGAGAAGAGAGCGCCGCGACCGCGACGACGATCGCGAGGAGCTTGATGAGCGCGTCGTAGATATTACGCGCGTCGCTAAGGTGATTAAGGGTGGCCGTCGTTTCGCCTTCCGCACGGTGGTGATCGTGGGCGACAACAAGGGCCGCATCGGCATCGGCGTGGGCAAGAGCCGCGCCGTCCCGGACAGCATCCGTAAGGGCAGCGACCGCGCTCGCCGCCGCCTGCACAAGGTCGCCCTGAGCGGCACGACCATCCCCCACGAGGTTACGGCCAAGTGGGGCGGTGCGAAGGTGATGCTCAAGCCCGCCTCGCCCGGTACCGGCGTTATCGCCGGTGGTGGTGTGCGCGCGGTGCTGGAAGCCGTCGGTGTCCGCGATGTGTTAACCAAGTCGCAGGGGAGCAGCAACCTGCTCAACGTGGCGATGGCGACTATCGAGGCACTGCGTTCGCTGCGGAGCGCCGAGGAGCTGGCCGCCATGCGCGGCAAGCCCGTCGAGCAAATGCGCCCCTTCTGGGAGCGTGCCTCACGCGCCCAGAAGGTCAGCGCCGAGGAGGCGAAGTAAGCAATGGCTAAGGCACTGAAGATTACGCTGGTCCGCAGCGTGATCGGCTACGGCCAGAACCAGCGCGTGACCGTCAAAACGCTGGGGCTGGGCAAGCTGAACACGTCCGTGACCCACACCGACACACCGCAGATCCGGGGCATGATCGAGAAGATCAAGCACCTCGTGCGCGTGGAAGAAGTCGAGCAAGAGGGCTAACCGATGAAGCTGCATGAATTAAAGGCAGACAAGGGCGCGCGTCGCAAGCGGACCCGCGTGGGCCGTGGTATCGCCGCTGGTAAGGGTCGTTACGCGGGTCGCGGTATCAAGGGTATGGGTGCGCGTACCGGCGGCGGCGTCCCCAACTACTTTGAAGGTGGCCAGCTCCCGCTGGTGCGCCGTCTACCGTTCAAGCGGGGTTTCACCAACATCTTCCGCATTGAATACCAAGAGGTCAACATCGGCGACCTGAACGATGTGTTCGCCGCTGGCGATACCATCTCGGGCGTTGAGCTGGCCGCGAAGGGCTTGATCCGCAAAGCCAACCAGCCCTATGCGGTGCTGGGCGGCGGTGAGCTGAAAATCGCTCTGACCATCAAGGCACACCGTTTCAGCAAGACGGCGCTGGCCGCCATCGAAGCTGCGGGTGGCAAGACCGAGAAGCTGGAGCTGCTGGTCAAGGGCGCACACGCTACGGTCAAGAAACTGCGTAAGGAAGACCTCGCCAAGCTGGCCGACAAGGCGTAGTGAGGCATACCGGGTCGGAGGCGCTGCCACCGGCCCGTTGGTCTTTTCACGCCGTTAAGAGGATTTGAGGAACTTATGTTACAGGCGTTCCGCAACATCTGGCGCTTGCCGGATGTCCGCAACAAGCTGTTGATTACCGGGCTAATCCTGCTGGTTTACCAGTTCGCGGCCCATGTCCCCGTAGTCGGCGTTGATGGTAACGCCATCGAGGCGCTGCTCCAGCCGGGGCAGGAGGGCGCTGGCCTCATCAACGTGCTGAACCTGCTCTCTGGCGGCGCAGTGCGTAACTTCAGCGTGATCGCCAACGGGGTGTACCCATACATCACCGCGTCGATCATCCTCCAACTGCTCGTCCCGCTGATCCCACGCCTCGCGGAACTCCAGAAGGAGCCGGGTGGCCGCGATGTCATCACGCGCTACACCTACTATCTCGCCATCCCGATGGCGTTCCTTCAGGCTTTCGGCCAGATTCAAATTTTTAACTCGCTCTTAGGTGGCACGCAGATCATCCCCGGATTCGGCAGCGATTTCTTGCTGACGATCTCGGTGTTGTTCAGTATGACTGCCGGGACGATGTTTGCCGTCTGGCTGGGTGAGCTGATCACCGAGCAGGGTATCGGCAACGGTATCTCGATGATCATCTTCAGCGGTATCGTGGCTCAGGTCCCGACCAACCTCTCGCAGATGATCGGTGACACATCGATTCCGCTGCTGTGGAACCTCGCGCTGTTCATCATCCTGACGCTGGTGAGCATCGTCGTCATCATCTACATCCAAGAGGGTGAGCGGCGTATCCCGGTGCAGTATGGGAAGCGCGTGCGCGGCAGCAAGCAGTACGGCGGGGCGCGCACTTACATCCCGATGAAGGTCAACCCGGTCGGCATGATCCCCCTGATCTTCGCTCAGGCGATCATCACGCTGCCCGCCGTTATCGTCAGCTTCTTCCCAGAGGGTGACTTCGGCAACAGCATCCGCACCGCCTTCGGCAACCAACAGGGGTTGCTGTACTGGCTGTCGTTCTTCCTGCTGACGGTGTTCTTCACGTTCTTTTACTCGGACGTGATGATTGGCAACCAAGACCTCGGCAACAACCTCCAGCGCAACGGCGGTTTCATCCCCGGCATCCGTCCGGGTAAGCAGACGCAGGATTTCATCACCCGCGTGACGCGCCGTATCACGCTGGTTGGCGCGCTGTTCCTTGGTATCATTGCTGTGACCCCCGGCATTGTCGATTTCTTGAACTCGGTGTTGTTCGCGGGGCAGTTCACGCCCGGCACGTCCATCAACGCCGCCAACGTCATCACCGGCTCAGGTCTCATCATCTTGGTCGGCGTGGTCATTGAGACCATGCGCCAGCTTGAGGCCCAGCTTGTCATGCGGAACTATCGCGGCTTCCTCAAGTAGGCTGCTGCTAGGACGTGTGGCTTTCCAGTCGTAAGTAGGGCGATGCCCGCGCCGTGGCACAATCAGCCGGGCGCGGGCATCGCTTGTTTTCGTGACATTTTTTTCGTGCGTTTTTTTACATCCTCAAACGGAGATTCCGCTGATGGACGGCTTATTCCTCTTGATTATGGGCGTGCAGGGCGCTGGTAAAGGCACGCAGGCCAAATATATCTGTGACAAATACAACCTGCTGCACATCTCGACCGGCGACTTGTTCCGCGCCATGAAGTCGCGCACCGACGAACTCGCCAAGCACGTCATCGCCACCATCAACGCTGGGATTTTGGTCGATGATGAGACCACCAATGCTGTGCTGAAAGACCGCCTCGAACAGGATGACGTGAAAAATTATGGCGGCGTGCTGCTGGACGGCTATCCGCGCAATGAGCCACAGGCCAAGTGGCTGACCGATTATCTCGCAGGGCAGGGTAGGGCAATCGACGCGGTGCTGG
The DNA here is from genome assembly GCA_025454725.1 of Anaerolineae bacterium. Classification (GTDB taxonomy): domain Bacteria; phylum Chloroflexota; class Anaerolineae; order Aggregatilineales; family Phototrophicaceae; genus Flexicrinis. The sequence continues at coordinate 10,136 of JALONW010000006.1, read as the reverse complement.
TGCTGGAACTCGACCTATACACCGCCTTCAAGCGCAGCTTTGGCCGCGTGACCGGGGCAGACGGCGCGGCTTACAACATCTACAGCAACCACGACGGCATTTCGTGGACGTTTGAGCAGGACGCCAACAAGATGTTCCCGCCGCGCTTGGTCGCCCAGCGCGCCGACGGGACGGCGCTCAACCGCCGCGCCGACGACGCCGACGCCTTCGCAGTCATCGGGCGCATCGAAAAATTCCTGAACGAGACGCGCCCCGTCCTGCCGCACTATGAGGCCGAGGGCGTGCTGCACAAGGTAAACGCTGACCAGCCCATTGAGACCGTCCGCGACCAAATTTTTGGACTCATCGACGCCGCAAAGAACCGGCGCAAGGGGTAGAATCCCCCTAAAACACAAAGGATGACCGATGACCACACGCATCACCCCGGTTGAGGGGGTCGAAATCTACCTCAAGAACGCCGAGGAACTGGCGCTGATGCGCGAGGCCGGGCGCATCGTCGCGCTGGCGCACCAAGCGATGAAGGCCGCGCTGCGCCCCGGTATCTCGACCGCCGAACTGGACAAAATCGCTGAGGCGGTCATCCGCGACCACGGCGCACGTCCGGCCTTTTTGGGGCAGGAGAAGCCCAATTCGCCGCGCTACCCAGCCACCATCACCGCCTCGGTCAATGAGGAACTGGTGCATGGTATCCCGCGCCCTGACCGCATCCTGAAAGAGGGCGATATTGTTAGCCTCGATACTGGGTGCTTCTATCAAGGCTTTGTCGGTGACTCGGCGTGGACGTATGTGGTAGGTGATGTTCGCCCGAACGTCCAGCGCCTGTTGGATGTGACTGAGCGAGCGCTGTACGTCGGCATTGAAGCATCGGTCATCGGGAATGACCTTCGGACGGTCGCCCGGTCAATCCAGCAGTACATCGAGAAGCAGGGCTACGGCCTCGCCCGCGAGTATACCGGTCACGGGGTGGGGCAGGCCATGTGGGAAGACCCGCAGGTCCCCAACTGGTGGCCGAATAAGCCCAGTCGCAATCTGCGTTTTGACAATGTGCCGCTGATGTCGGGCATGACCTACGCTATCGAGCCGATGGTGATGGCCGGGCGGCCTGACGTGAAAGAACTCGACGACAAATGGACGGTGGTGACCAAAGATAAGTCGCTGTGCGCCCATTTTGAACATACCATCGCCATCACGCCGGACGGCCCACAGATCATGACTCGCCTGTAGGTGGAAAGCGATGGGGGGATGCCTATGGGCGACCCGGTGGGTCGCCTGTGTGCATTTAGTCTATAAAAAAGGGGACAGCGTAAGCACGCCGTCCCCTTTTTTGTTATCCCTTATGCCTCTTCGTTTTTCTTGGGAACGGGTAGGACTTGGATGTATAGGTCCTTGAGCTGCTGCGGCTCCGGCTCAGACGGCGCGTGCGCCATCGCGTCACCGCCGTTCTGCGTCTTGGGGAAGGCGATCACCTCGCGGATGTTGGGCGCGCCCGCGAAAATCATCGCTAAGCGGTCGATGCCCCACGCCATGCCGCCGTGCGGGGGCGCGCCGTACTCGAACGCCTCCAGCATGTGGCCGAACTGCTCGCGGGCATGTTCCATGGTCTGACCAATCAGCGGGAAAATTTTCTCTTGCAGCGCACGCTCATGGATGCGGATGCTGCCGCCGCCGATTTCGTAGCCGTTGCAGATGAGGTCATATTGGCTGCCGCGCACCTTGCCGGGGTCGGTGTCCAGCATCGCGATGTCTTCGGGCATGGGCATGGTGAACATATGCTGCGACGGGTCCCAGCGCTTATTTTCTTCGTCCCAATAGAACATGGGGAAGTCGATGATCCACGCGAAATCCAACACGTTCGGGTCAGCGAGGCCGAGCATGTCCGCGACGTGGCGGCGCAGCTTATCGACGCTGGCGTAAACCACCTCGGTTTTGTCGCTGATGAACATCAAAATATCGCCGGGCTGTGCGCCGGTCTGCTCGAACAGCGCCAATTTTTGCTCGACGGTGAAGTATTTGCCAATCGGCCCCTTGACCTCGCCGGACTCGTCCAGCGGGAGCGCCATGTAGGCCAATCCCTTTGCGCCGACGGTTTTAACGAGGTCTTCAAGTTCCTTCATCAGGCGCTTGAGACCTTCACCGGTCACCAGCTCAGATGGGTTATCGCGCTTGGTGTGCAGGCCGGGCGCGCGCAGCACCTTGACCGGCTTACCGGCCTCGACCGCCTGCTGGAAGATGGGGAAGGCCGACTGACCGGCCAACTCGGTCACGTCCACCGCTTCGAGGTCGTAGCGCAGATCGGGCTTGTCGCTGCCGTATTTTTCCATCGCTTCGGTGTAGGTCAGGCGGCGCAGCGGCTGATATTTCAGCGTCTTGTGCGGGACGACCGCTTTCGCCAGCGCCAGCACCATTTCTTCCATGAACTGGAGCATGTCTTCGCGCTCGACGAAGCTGAGTTCCATGCATCAGAAGCTGCTTGAGCTGCTGAGGTGACTGGGGCAGGGCGTAGAATTTGCCGGGCTGAAGGCGCGACGGCACGAGGAAGTCGCGCGCGCCTTCCGGCGTGGTCTTGAACAAGATCGGCGTCTCGATTTCGAGAAATTCGGCGGTGTCGAGGTAGTCGCGCAGGAACTTGATCGTCCGGTGGCGCAGGATGATGTTATCGCGCATGGCCGGGCGGCGCAGGTCGAGGTAGCGATACTGCATCCGTCGCGCCTCGTCGATGTTTTCTTCGCGGTTGATGAGAAACGGCGTCAGCTTCGACTCGTTGAGCAAAATGATACTGTCGGCCACGATGTCGATGTCGCCAGTGGCAAGCTCGCTGTTTTCGGTGCCTTCGGGGCGGCGGCGCACCGTTCCTGTGATTTGTAAGACGTATTCGCTGCGGACGGTGTGCGCGACGGCGTGGGCGGTCGGGTTTTCGGCTTCGTCCACCACGACCTGCACCAGACCCCAGCGGTCGCGCAGGTCGAGGAAGATGAGGCCGCCTTGGTCGCGGCGGCGGTTAACCCAGCCCGCCAGTGTCACCGTCTGGCCGACGTGTGATTCGCGCAGTTCTCCGCAGGTGTGTGTTTTGTGCATGGGGACGCAGCTTCCGTTTATGCTGGATGAGAGGACGGTTGTCGGTGGATAATCCGCCGGAAAGCATAGCACGGACGCGCCTATCCGCCCACGGGGAGATTGTTTTGAGCGAGGATTGGGTGGGGTTGTTTGGGGGTATAATACAAAAACTCTGACCAAGCAAGTTGAGGAAAGGGCAGGCCGCCATGATGATTGATGCGCCCGCCCGCGTGGGGATGCCGCTGGACGAGTTTATCGCGGACACAGACGAGCGCCCTTATGAGCTGTTAGACGGGGAGAAGGTCTATAAGACTCCCAACGGTTATGACCACATCGAACTGTCCCAGCTCATGTACGACGCGCTGTACGATTACCTTAAAGCACACCCGTTTGGGCGCGTTTACAAAGAAGCGACCTTCATCCTACCTGACCGCGCCGACTCCAACTGGGTGACGGGTTCGCGTATCCCAGATGTTATGGTGGTCTCACAGGACAAAATCGACCGTTATAAAGCCAATAAACCCGATAGGCCGGGCTATCCTTTTGCGGTTATCCCGACCTTGTGATTGAAGTGATTTCCCCGACCGATATATATGCCGACGTGATGAAGAAGGTGGCGCTGTACTTATCCGACGGCGTGCGACTGGTGTGGGTGGTTGATGTGCAGGGAAAGGCGGTCAGCGTCCATTACCCTGACCAGACCTCGCAGCGGTTGGCCGATGACGCCTCTCTGACCGGCGAGGACGTGCTGGCCGGGTTTTCGCTTCCGCTGGCGGAGCTGTTCAAAGCTGGGTAGGGTTTTCGTCCTACTGGTGGCAGATGTTGCACAGTCTTAACCGTATTTCACCTTGTGGGTGAGGGACGACTCTGCTAGAATTTGCCGTAACCTGCGATGTACGTGATGTCATATCGCGTTTGGGCCAACACCCACATCACGGGAGGCCGGATTGCATGTTGCGGCTGTGATAGACCCGCGTTGGTCAAGACAGACGTAGCGGCAAGGCTTCCCACCTGCGACAGCAGGTTCAAACAGAGTGGCACACGGCATCGCGGGGGGTCTAATGATGCTGACAAGCGGGGCGACCATAACGGTTGCCCCGCTTTTTTGCACCCCAAACCCGTAACCGCCCTGTGACTGGTCGGTAGGGAAGGGTGGTGATAAGGTGGTGATATTCTTCACACAAAGGTTTACGCCGCGATGGAGCCACTGCTCATCTACATCTTGGTGGGGTTCTTCGCCCAGTTGGTCGATGGCAGCCTCGGCATGGGCTACAAGGTCAGCTCGACGACCTTCCTCCTCAGCACGGGGATTTCGCCCGTCGTCGCCAGCGCGACCGTCCACATGGCGGGCATCTTCACCAGCGCGGCGGGTGGGTTCTCGCATTGGCGGTTGGGCAACGTCCATAAGAAGCTGACCCTCAGCCTGATGATACCCGGCATGTTCGGCGCGGTCTTGGGCGTGCTGGTGCTGACATGGCTGCCGATTGAGATTATTAAACCGTTGGTGGCGGTCTATTTGCTGGGGTTGGGACTGCTGCTTGTTACCAAAGCGATTTGGGGCGCGGGGCTGAACCTCGCGTTCATCCAGAAAGAGGCAGTCGGCGGCATTGGCGGCTTCTTTGATGCCATTGGCGGCGGCGGGTGGGGGCCGATTGTCACCGGGACAATGATGGCAAAAGGCACGCGGATGCCGCGCCGGGTGGTCGGTTCATCCAGTGTGGCCGAGTGGTTCGTGACCGTCGTACAGGCGGCGGCCTTCTTCGTCCTGCTGCATGAGTTCGACACCACCGCTGTTGTGGGTCACCACCGCTGTTGTGGGTCTAATCCTCGGCGGGGTTCCTGCCGCGCCGATTGCCGCCCTGATTGCCAACCGTCTGCCGGTCAAGAAGCTGATGGGCGCGGTCGGCGTTATTTTAACCCTGCTTAGCTTGCGGACGCTGTTCTTGGCGCTCACGGGTGGATAGGGGAGGGTCGAACTGCGCCTGATATTAGAGTGTTTCAAATATTGAATTAATTTAAGCCTGCAAGAGCTTGACGCTCACCGAAATTCAAACGGCCATTCTGAACAAGAATGACCGTTTCGTTTACAGTGCAGCTAGGTTGTCGCCCATACTAAAGGGTCTGATACCTGCGCTATTCGATAAATTCTACAATCGGACGAACTTCGACCATGCCATAGCGCGCAGTTGGGATACGTTGTGCCCACTCGGCGGCAACAGTGGCGTCTGTCACATCAACCACATAAAGGCCCGCCAGCACATTACCATCACTGACAAATGCGCCGTTTTCATTAACAGCACTCCCGGTGCGAACACTTACACGCTGAGCTGTATTGCCGGGGTGAAAACCTGCTTCGTAAACGAACGCACCACCATCTCTGACCGATTGATCGAACCTCATCCAATCAGCAACTTCTTCTTCGGTGGGGCCAGCTTGAGTAGGATCATAATAATACAGCAAGGCGAATTTCATCGCGTGTTTCTCCTAAGAGTGTTATGACAGGTAGAAAAAGTAGGTAGTAAACGTTATTATAACTTAATAGATTAACAAAAACATTAATATATTATTAAATCTAAAATTAGTATATTTACGGACATAACATCAAAATTCAATGCTTTTCTTACTGCGTGTCACCTCGTCATCTTTTGAATTCAACTAAATTTTCCGAGCCTTAAAAATTCTTATCAATTGCCACCTTTGCCATTTCCGTTACCGTTCCCATTTCCACCGCCATTTCCGTTACCGTTCCCATTGCCGTTTCCACCGCCATTGCCGTTACCGTTTCCATTACCACCGCCATTTCCATTATCGTTTCCGCCGCCGTTGCCATTTTCGTTCCCATTGCCGTTGCCGTTTCCATTGGTGTTGCCACCGTTGCCGTTTCCGCCACCATTATTACCCCCGTTGTCACCGCCTCCGCTGTTTTCGCAGCGCTGACGCCAACCGTTGGCAGGTGCATGTGCGGGTGGGGGATTGTCGCAGCTTGCATTTTCATTCCACTCTTGAGGCGCGCCATTTGACCCCGGCAGCGGTGGATTTGCTCCGGGCGGGTTGGGTTGTGTTCCCGGTCGATTGACACCCGTACCATAGCCAACGGCCTCACCAAAATCACCGTTAATGTCGCTGTCCCACTCGTCATTAAAGTCGCCAGCCGGGGCGGGCAGTTCGACGCTCAGGTCGCGGAGCAGGTCGTTATAGGGTTCCATCGCCAGCGGTTGATAATCGACCGCTTCGCTGGGAGAACCCGCCGCGTGGCCGGAGGGGTCAAGCGTAACTGAGGTGCGGCTGCCGGGTATGAGTACTCGTTCCTCGCCCATCGATTCGACCAAGCTGTGGCCTTCGAGCAGCGTGATGTCGAGAGTGCTGCTTGCCCCGGTACCAGACAGGCTGATGAAGGCCGTAGACCCCAGCGATAGGTCAACGCCGTTGATGTTGATGCTGACGAGGCCAGCGTCTTCCGGGGTTTGGAGGATGACCCCACTGCTAGAAAGCTCGGCACATTGGGGGACACCCAGCCCCGTCCGTAAGTAAAAAGCCTGCATGTTGCCATAGACCAGCGAGTTTTCGCTGACGGTCGGCACGGGTTGTCCACCCACATTGACCAGACTCGCTAGAACCCAGCCGGTGCGGGTGCGGTAGCCGTCATATTTGACCTGAAGCCAGACCTCGCCAGCGGCGGTGGTGGCTTGCCCGGTCACGGTGACAGCTTCACCCTCAGCCAGCCCGCCAATCACCCAACTCCCCACAGACGGCTTGACGCGCACATTGGCCGAGGCCAGCACTTGGGCGGGAATACGTACTGTTTCATTGACCGTATCTTCGAGAGCGACATCACCGAACGCAACCACCGTCACGTTTTGGCCGGGCAGTGTGTCGGGGAGGCTGCCCTGCACTTCCATCAGCGCGACGCCCCAATCGCCGGTCTGGGTGTCCATCGGGCTGAGGCTCACGCCCCGGATGCGTGTCAGGTCGGCGACATCGCCGACGTTGACCCATGGGGAAGGCTCGGCTTCGTTTCGCATGGAGACCGCGCCGAGCGTATGGCCGTAACAGGCTTGGTTTCGGCCTAGGGTTTCGCAGTAGGAGATAGCGGTGGTTAAGGCTGCGCGGATTTGCGCGCCACAAGTTGCCATCGGTCCGGGTTGGGCGGAAAGGGTTGGGGGTTCTGTCGCCACTACGAGGACGGCGACAGCGAGGGCAAGCGCCAAAAGGCTGAAGGTGTAGATGGGTTTCTTGAGATAGACCCTAGAGGAGCGCTGCATGGGGAACCGCCGTTTCTTATGTTTCAGGTGGCTTGACCACCTCTTTGGGCTGGGGGGATGTTTATCAAAGGTATATGTCGTTTTGAATGGGCCGAATGACTGTGATTATAGCTTGTTTTTGAGGGGAATCAAAACATGACGAACACCATTAACTATAGGTGCATCCTGTGTCTTTAGGGAGGGTCTACCGACCTATTTAAGGTAGTCCTTGTGGCTGATTTTTCGGCTGTGGGACGTGTTTTTGACCACCGTAGGGGAGTAGCGCATCAGCCGTAGGGCGAAGTCGTTTGTCCAAAATTTAGGGTGGTCGTATGGTTTTAGATAAACCTGTCCATGCCGAAAGTCGAATCGCTCATAAGTCAGTTGGATAGGCTGCATATCTCTACAACATCCAACATGGAGGACATACAACATGCACCGTCTGAAATATCATTTTTGGTTGCTCCTGATTTTTATCGTCAGCCCGGCAGCGGCTCAAAATGATGAGCCGCTTTTTACCCTTGAGTATGCGGGCGGCATCCTCTGGGCGGCGTGGACGCCCAGCGCGTCAGAGCTGATGGTCGTCACCCGTGAACCCTACACGTGTGAGGACTGCCCGGATTACACCTTCACCCGATACGACGCCCAGACCTTTGAACCCATCGGCACGTTTGAACAGCAGGAAAGCGGCGTTGCCAACTACTACAGTGATTTTGAGTTCAGCGCCGACGGTCAGTATCTCCTATTGGAGAACACCAAACAGATATGGCACGTCGAAAGTGGCACACGCTGGACGGAGGCCGAAGCACGTTCAGAAAGCACGACGCTTTGGCATCCCAGCGCGAACCGCATCCTGTTCCACACCGAAGGTACGCTGTCGCTGTGGGATATGACCGACCAAGAGCCGTTGTGGTCGCGTGATTTTGGTGGGCAAATCGCATCGCCCGTTTGGTCGCCGGAGGGTAACTCTATTGCGGCGCTCCTCTCAGGCGCGACCATGCTTGTCCTCGATGCTGAATCGGGCGACACCCGTATTGAGGCAGCCGTGGGCGCGGTCGAACAGGTATCGTGGAGCACGGACGGCGGCGCGCTGCTCGGTTGGACGGCGTTCCCGTTCACGGCGTCGGTCATCGACATTGAGACGGGCGAAACCGGTTTTTCGCTGACCACCGAGGACGTAACCGTGGACCTTGCCAGCCTAAACGTCGATGGCAGCTTGGTTCTGGCAAACAACCTTAACGACATTTACGTTTTTGAGGTTGTAGAGGGGAGTTTTTCCGGCATTGACACGGCGCGCCTGCACATCCCTTATACAGAAGGTGATGCCAGTCGCTGGGTGATGGGCAGCGTATGGCTGCCGGACAGTGAAGACTTTATCACGGCCTCCATCGACGGGAAGGGGGCGCGGATTAACGGCGCTTCTGGTGAAGCAGTGTTTGTGCGTGACGGGCTGCTGCATACCAGCCAAGTCGGCCCCGCCCACTTTGTGTTAGACCCGACCCATCGCTATGTGGTGTCGGCAGGCTTTAGCCGCGACATCATCGTCTTTGACTTGGGCAGCGGCGAGACGGTGGTAACAGGTCAGCACGACGGTGAGCTTACCGCAACGGGCGAACCGACGCTCATCTCGTATGTGGCGTGGCGTCCTGACGGGAATCAACTCCTGACTGTGGCCGAGCCGTCGCATAGTTTTGAGGTGTTCAGCAATGAACTCAAGGTGTGGACAACTGGGGATTAGTGGGATTGGGCGCTGGCATGTGAAAGCTCCACAATCTTTGGGCTACTAAACGCCGCCGCTGGTGAGACAATAGGGGGTATCTTAAAAACCCCTAAACGTGGACAAACCAGCAAGGCAGACATGACCAATACCCTCCCAACAATTACTCTCGCCGCCGAGCGCGAGAAACCCATCCGCAACCGCCACCCGTGGGTCTTTTCTGGCGGAATCAAGAAGCGTGACGGCACGCCGGAACCCGGTGGGCTGGTCGATGTGCTTGGAGCCGACGGGCGTTTCCTCGCACGCGGTTACTACAACGCCGAGTCGCAGATTCAGGCGCGTCTGCTGACGTGGAATGAGGACGAGGCCATCACCGACACATGGTGGCGCATCCGCTTGGCAAAAGCCGTCGCCTCACGCAGCCAGTTTTTCGACCGTGGGCCAGACGCGGCTTTCCGGCTCATCAACGCCGAAAATGACTTCCTGCCCGGCCTGATTGTCGATAAGTATGGCGATTGGTTGGTGCTTCAGGCGCTCACGCTGGGCATTGACGTGCGTAAGCAGATGATTGCCGAGGCGCTGGCCGGGTTGGTCAAGGCCAAGGGCGTCTATGAGCGCAGCGATGTTGATGTGCGGCGGCTGGAAGGCCTGCCGACCGTCAAAGAGGTGTTGTGGGGCGAGGAGCCGCCCGCCCAGCTCGAAATCGTCGAGGAGGGCGGCGTCCGGCTATTGGTCGATGTGCGCTTCGGCCACAAGACCGGGATGTACCTTGACCAAGCCGAGAACCGTGCGTTGGCCGGGCGGCTCGTGGCGCGCACCGCCGCCAAGCGCGTGCTGAACGTCTTTAGCTATACTGGCGCGTTCGGCCTTCACGCGGCCAAGAACGGCGCGGAGACCGTCAACATTGACTCGTCGGCGGAAGCGTTGGACGTGGCTGATGCCAATTACACACTGAACGGGCTTGAAGGCGGCGATATGGTCGAAGGCGACGCCTTCTCGTTCCTGCGCGCCGAAATCGAGCAGAACAGCACCTACGACATGATTGTCCTCGACCCGCCCAAGTTCGCGCAGAGCAAGCAGCACGTCGAGCGCGCCGCACGCGGCTACAAGGACATCAACCTGCA
>JALONW010000171.1 GCA_025454725.1 Anaerolineae bacterium | reverse complement strand
GTTGGCGCTATCTGGCGTTGCTTTTGGTCTTGGGAACGCTCTTCGTGCTGCTGTATGTTTACAGTATTTCGGATACCGTGCTGGCAGCACGACAATTACGTCGTTTTAATTTTGTTAATTTTTTACAGATTATTCCCATTACTATAGGGATGCCATTCTCACGTTATAACTTGTTGACGGCTATAGTCTTGTGTGTAGTAGGGATTATTGGCTATCTGATTAACGCTTTTTATCTTTTCCGCCTTGGCGAGCTGAAGAAATTGCTTATACCCACTAGTTTAGTAATTTTTTCTTTCTTCGCTATCACAATCACCTCTGTAGGGCGCACTCGCAATTTAAATGTAGGTTTTTATCAATGGTATTCACCCCAGACCATTCTCTTTTGGTTAGCGTTATTTTTGTTAATGTTAGTGGTTTTTAACATCTATAGGACGAAAAAATCTACGCGAATCGATCATGCTATTGCGCTGTTAAATGTTGGGTTGTTGGTATTGGCGGCTTACTTTTATCTCCAGACCTATCGTACCGCATATAATAATAACTTTAGTCGAGATTTTGTTGATTTACACAACTGCGCTCGTAGCTATCCATTCACACTTGACGCAGGCTGCCTAGATGTTCCTGAGAATTACGGTTTTGAGCGCTATCCCAAGATGCAAGAAATCATCACCAACCGCCTGCTGCTGTTCAACGACCCTGCACTCTACCCCATCCCTGATGTTTACGAGGTGAGTTCAGTGTTATGGGTGAACGTCAGCGACCCGCAAAAGGTGGTTCTCATCCGGTCGGCAGTGCTGCCCCAGCTTCTTGACGAGTACAAAGTCACCGAACAGGCCGAGCTTTCGGCGTTCATTTCACAGATCGAGGCGACAGAGCAAATCTGGGTGATTCAGGAGGAAGGCGCGCCGCTGCCGAGTTTTGAGATGGAAAACGCCCCTGAAATCATTTATCAAGAGCGTATTCTGCCGGACATTCCTTATCAGCTCATCGGCTATGCGCTAGACTGACCACCCACCTATCACCTGCGCCGCGTCAGCCATGCGTGGAACTTGCGCCCCTCGACCCACTGCGTCAGGCGGCGGGCGGGTGTCACCCGGTCGAGCAGCAGCAGCAGACGGAACAGCAGTGACGGGTAAATGGCGGTCTTATCGCGCTCCAGCCCGCTGACCAGCGCCGCCGCAACCTCTTCCGGTGTCTGGGTGGGGAAGGCAACTGGCGCGCCGTCCGCTGCCGCCGATTTGAAGAAGGCTGTCCGCGTGGCGATGGGGTAGAGCAGCACCACCGAGCGCGGGTCGGCGATTTCGGCGCGGTAGGCCTCGGCGAAACGGTGGAGCGCGGCCTTCGTCCCGCCGTACAGCGCGTAGCCGGGCAGCCCGACCCGCGCCATCGCGGAGGCGGTCATCACCACGCGGTAAGGCGCGCCCCGGTTGAGCTGTGCCATTTTCTCGGCAGCATAGATGGGCGAGTACACATTCACGCGGAAAATCCGGTCGATGTGCGTCCAGTCCGGCGCGCCAATCTGCTCGTAATAGGCGAACCCAGCGTTGGCGATAAATATATCGACGCCGCCCATGACCGTCAGCGCATGGTCGAACAACCCATCGACCCCTTCCGGCTGGCCGAGGTCAGCGGCATGGCTGGTCAGCTTGGCGCGGGGCGACTCGATGGCCGCAATCGCCGCGTCTACCCGTGCCGCGTCGAGGTCAACGCCGATAATCTGTGCGCCGTCGTAGGCCGCCAGCCGCGCCATGACCGCCGCGCCGATGCCGCCGCCTGCCCCTGTGATGATGATGCGTTTGTTGTTGAGGTTCACTGGGCGCTCTCAATCTGCTCGGCACCCACCGAAAAGGGGAAGGTCATCTGGAAGCGTGGGGCGTGCAGCGCCAACAGTGGGCGCAGCCCCGAGAGGTCAGGGAAGTGCGCGGGGTCGCATTCGATTCGCCCGACCTTCGCCAACCCCGTCCGACCGGACGCCTCCGGTGTGGTCAGCAGCGCGCCGCTGCCATAGGTCTGAATCAACGTCCGCCAGCGGCGCGGGATGAGGCCGGTGGTGGTCGGCAGGGCGGGTCCCGTGCCGGACAGCTCGAAACGACCCACCATCTGCCCGCCGACCGAGACGGTCGTTACGCCGTCTTTCTCGGCAAAGGTGGCCCACTGCTTGGGGATTCCCCAGTTCTCGCGCCCGCTGACCACGCTGACCTGCGTTGAGACGTAGATGCGCGTGATGCTGTAGAACCTGCCGCGTGGGTGCTTGAATGCGCCGGGGATAAACAGCAGCTCACGGTATGGCCCAGCATCTGAGCTGGTGTAATTGACCAACATCACCACACCCAGCCCGCCGACGAATTCGCCGAGGTGGGCGGTATCGTCCAGCGCGCCGGACGCCTCAAGGAATGGGCGTGGGAAACGGTAAACGAGAATGTAGCCATTCCCAGTCAGCGACCATGGCGGTGGGACGATGGTCGTATGGGTGCGGTCAGTGGCGTAAGCGTTCATGGGCGCGGGTTCCTAAATCAGGGGGTTTCTCTTGCGTGATAACCGGATTGTAGCATACCACTATCCCCCAATGGTTCTATGAATCCTCAGCATCGATGGCGGCGTCCGTCGCCTGTGTAACCGCCTCCAGCGTCCCACCGCGTGCGGCGGCGATGCGAGCGAAGCGCTTCTGGAACTGACTGGCTGCAAACCCGATGAAATCGTCAATTTCTAGGCCGAACGGGGCGGGGTCATAGGGCATGAAAATCTCGTTGATGACGCCCAGCGCCAGCGGGAACAGCGTGTTCATCGCGTCTTCTGCCGCATCCCAAACGTTAGGATGTTCGGCCACCAAGCGCGAGATGAGGTAGACGCCGTAGGCGATGTGGCGCGACTCATCCTGCTTGAGCTTCTGCACCCCCTCGACTGTGGCGGGGAAAATGTTGTTGCGCTGGAGCATAGTGAAGAAGGCGTGGTAGCCGGTCTCGGCCAGCACCCCCTCGACGACCATGTTATAGGTCACCGACGCGACCACCTGCGCCTCTGGCGAGGTGTCGATATCCAGCCGATTGAGCGCGGTCGGCAGGGCTTGATAGAACAGGGCGCGGTAAGTGTCAGTGTGATAATGCGAGAGGTCGCGCCCGCCGTGGTCGGTCACTTCACGCACGAAGCGCTCGAAAAAGTCGGTGTGCTTGGCCTCTTCCCAGAGGAAGGTGGTCAGGAACATCTCCTCCTCTAGGCGGCCTTCCCGCGCTACGGTGCGGATGAGCGGCAGCAGGTCGAGGGTCACGGCCTCCTCACCGGCCACGAACAGCGCAGTCAGCCGCAAGATGACATCGCGCTCAATGTCGGACAGGGCCAGCCAATGGGCGCGGTCAGGGGCGAAATCCAGCAGGCTGGGGTTCCAGACGCCGAAACGCTTGGCCTTCTCGAACAGGCGCATCGGCGGCAGGCTGCGGTCAAGGCCGCGTCGCGTGGTTACGAATCCGTCGTGCATGGGGGTATCCCTCCTAAAATCAGTTGAGAAATGCCGTCGGTCAGTGCCGAGTATAGCCCCACAACCGCCCTGCACCCAAAACACATCGACTACAAAACGACGGGAAACCGTTTCTATCGGCCTCCCGTCGTTTGTGTTGAATCACGCGATGAGGGTTAGCGCCCCATCACCCCCGGTAGGCTGAGGTCGCCAGAGGCGATGTCGTCCACGCCGGTGACACACAGCAGCGGGCTGTGGAGGTCAGCGTTGACCTGTAGGCCAGCCGTCACCCCGTCAAAGCTGAACGAGTCGGCCTCGCTGAGGGCGCTGCGCGGCACACTGACCACCACCTCGCTCCCATACAGCTCGACGGCATAGCCGGGGCTGTCGATGAGCAGGGGCAAGCCCGGCCACGTCGCGGGTAAGGCGGGTTCGCTACCCTCTTCGATGTCCTGCACCTTTAGGCCAGCCGCGCATGCCTCATCTTCTACCAAAACCACCCAATGGCTGTGCCAGACCGCGCCGTCATTGGCTGGGTCATCGTCACCGTCTTCATCCCACAGCGGGGTGTCGTCGAAGTCGGGGTGTGACGTGACGGCCAGCGCGAGGATGCCCTGCCCCGGCTCAAACCCGACGGCAGCGCTGTCCAGCGAGGTCGGCCAAACGTAACTGACCACTGGCGCGCCCGCGAGGTCACCGGTCGGTTCGGGGATATTCGCCCCGGCCTCACCGACCACCACCATCTGAAAAATCAGGTTTCCCCCGATGCTGACCACCTGCGCATACACAATGTCTGCCTCAGCCGTCACGCCTTCACTCTCGTCGGTGTGGACAGGTACACCATCATCGTGTGCCACCGCTGGAAAGGCGATGAACGCCACCAGTAGAACGACCCACCAGCGGAATCCCAATGCTTGCTTGACCATGTGCAGTCTCTCCCTTTTGAGGTGTGTTTAGACGTTGCACCCACTATAGGAGACTGGTTATCATTAGTCCAATAGATGATTTTAATCATCATCATAAGCAGAGGTAATGATGGAAGTTCGCCAGCTCCGTTATCTGATAGCACTTGCCCAAGAGAATAATTTCACCCGCGCCGCCGAGAAAGTGTTTATCTCGCAGTCGGCGCTGTCGCAGCAGGTGCAGGCGCTGGAAAATGAAGTCGGCGCGGTGTTGGTCGAGCGCTCAAAGCGCGGCATACGCTTGACGGCGGCGGGTGACATCCTATACGCGCACGCCCAGCGCATCATGGCCGAGCTGGAACAAGCCGAGACGGCTATCCGTGAATTGGAGGGGTTGGGACGGGGTGAACTGCGTGTTGGGGTGGTGCAGACAGTCAACGATTACCTGATGCCCACGCTGGCGGCGGCCTTCAGCGACGCTTATCCCGGCGTTAAGCTGTCAGTGGATGAGCTGTCTTCCGACGAAATCGAGGCGCGCCTAGAGCGCGGTGAGCTTCAAGTCGGATTGGGGTTTACGCCCGCCGCTACACCCCATATCACCGCACACCCGCTGTTCGAGGAGCCGCTGGTGCTGATTGTACGCGACGACCACCCATTGGCCGCGCTGCGCGAGGTCGAGGTATCGGCACTGGACACGCTGCCCGTGGTCATGCTGTCCAACACATTTTGTACACGCCGGTTGTGGGAAGAAAACGCCCGGTTAGCCCATGCCCAGCCCAAAATTGTGATGGAGATGAACACGGTTAGCAGTATTTTGGCAGTGGTCGAAAAAACCGGGCTGGCGACCGTCCTCCCCAAACCAACGCTAATCATGGAACGGGCGGGGCGGCTGGTCAGCATCGACCTGCGCCAGCCCAGCCCATCACGCCATGTCGGCTTACTGTGGCCGCGTGACGCCTACCTGTGTGCGGCGACACGGGCGTTTATCGGCCTTGTAGAAGAAATCGCCGCGCCGATGGGGTCGTGACGCCCCTATTCCAGCGGCTTGAGTTCGCCCAACAGGGTCGGCAGTAGTTCCGAGACAGTCGGGTGGACGTGGACGGCGTTCTTCATCACCGTATAGGGCGCTTTGGCGTACATCAGGTCGATGATGCTGTGGACAATCTCATCCCCGCCGATGCCGAAGATGGCCGCGCCGAGGAATTGCTTGGTCTCGGCGTCTACCAGCACCTTCATCAGGCCGGTTGTCTCGTCGCGCTCCTTGGCGCGGGCGATGTCGCTCATCGGCTTGACGCCTATCAACGCCTTACGACCGCTGGCGCGCACATCTTGTTCGCTCATCCCCACGCGGCCCAGCGGTGGGTCAACGTACACGCCGTAAACGGTAATCCGCTCGGCGAGGCTGCGCGTGCCGCCGTCGAGGTTGTCCAGCACAATTTCATGGTCATTCCATGATGTGTGGGTGAACGCGCCGCGCCCGTTGACATCGCCCAGCGCCCATACGCCCGGCGCGCTGGTTAGCAGATGGTCATCGACCGTGATATAGCCGCGCTGGTCGGTCTTGATTCCGGCCTTATCCAGCGCCAGCTTGTCGGAATTGGGCGTGCGCCCGACCGCCAATAGCAAATGCGACCCCTCGACCACCGACTCGTGCCCGTCGGATTCGACATGCACGCGCACGCCCATCGGTGACGGCTCGACCGAGACGGTCTTGGTGTTAAGCAGCACGCGCAGTCCCTCGCCTTCCATCAGTTCCAGCGCGGCGCGGGCAATGTCGGCGTCCTCACGCCCCATAATCTGTGGCGCACGCTCAATCACTGTAACCTCTGCGCCGAAACGCCGGAACGCCTGCGCGTATTCCAGCCCAATATAGCCGCCGCCGATGACCACGAGGTGCTGTGGCACGGCTTCCAGCTCCAAAATGGTCTTGTTGTCGAGGTACGGTACTCCGTCCAGCCCCGGAATCGGCGGGACGGTCGTGCGCGCGCCGGTGTTGATGTAGATGCGCTCGGACTCGATGACCTCATCGCCGACGCGCACCTGATTCGGCCCCTCGAACGACGCATACTCACGGTAGAGGGTCAGGTTGTCGAGGCTGGTCAGCCAGTCTTCCACCCCGCTGCGGAACTGGTGGACGATTTTATCTTTTCGCTCCATCACCTTAGCGAAGTCAATGCTGACGGGGCCGGTGATGACGCCAAAATCCGCCCCGCGCCGGGCGACGTGTGCGGCGCGGGCGCTGGCGACGATGGTCTTGGTCGGCGAACAGCCGGTGTTGATACACGTCCCGCCGATGTGGCCGCCCTCGGCCAGCGCGACCTTCCAGCCTTTGCCTGCCAATGCCGCCGCCAGCGGGAAACCCGCCTGCCCCGAACCGATGATGATTGCGTCGTAGGTCTTGCCCATAGATATTTTCCTGACTCCATTGTCTTGGTGTGTGGTTGCCCGTCATGCGGGCTGTAACGATGGATAGGCCGTCCGGCGCGATTCTTTCGTCAGGGGAGAGGTGTTGTATTCCTGAGTTTGCGCGTCAATCATACGACCTACTTGGTGCTACCGTGCCCCAGCGGGACGGGGTAGGCTGAAAGCTGACACCTTGCACCCACAGAGGCCGTAACCCGATGATTCCCCCACAGTCTGACCCCCTGCTGCCCGATGTCCTCGCCCTGCGTGACAGCCTACCGCTCAAGCCTGCGCCGCTGACGCTGGCCGGGCGCTTTGTCACCCTCACGCCCACCGACCCCGACCGCGACGCCTCCGCGCTCTACCACATCTCGGATGGGCGGGCGCTGGATATTGGTGGAAAACACATCGACGCCTATGACGCCGAAGAACAGATTTGGCGCTACATGTTCGCCGGGCCGTTCAACGCCGAATCCGAGATGCACACCCACCTCTGTGCGCTGGTCAGCCTGCCCAACGGCCTCCCGTTCACCGTGATGGACAACGCCACCGGCCACGCGGTCGGCATGGCCTGTTACCTGAACAACGCGCCCGCTGACCTCAAGACCGAATTAGGGAGCATCTGGTACAGTCCGCTCGCCCAGCGGACGCACGCCAACCTAGAGGCCACCCATCTGCTGCTGACCCATGCCTTCGCGCTGGGCTATCGGCGCGTCGAGTGGAAGTGCAACGCGCTGAATGAGCGTTCACGCCGCGCCGCGCTGCGGATGAGCTTCACCTATGAAGGAACGCAGGAGTGGCACATGATTGTCAAAGGGCGCAGTCGCGATACCGCGTGGTTCCGCGTTCTCCGCCATGAGTGGCCGACGGTGCAGGCGCAGCAGCGGGCGCTGCTGGATGGTTAAACGCGGCCTATCGATTCGGCGCGGCGGGTGTGGCACAATCGGAGGCAGATTAGCCTAGACCCCAGAAAGACCGTTGTATGCTTACCCTGATTTCGCAGGCGGCGGGCTTCGGCGCAGCCGCCGGAACAAGCATCGGCCCGTTACACACGCTCCT
>JALONW010000170.1 GCA_025454725.1 Anaerolineae bacterium | reverse complement strand
ACGGCCTGCCATGTTGGTGGCGATGGTCACAGAACCGGGGCGGCCTGCCTGCGAGATGATGGTGGCCTCGCGCTCGTGCTGCTTGGCGTTGAGGACTTGGTTGGGGATTTTGGCGCGGTTGAGTTCCTTAGCAAGGCGCTCGCTGGTCTCAATGGCGACCGTACCGACCAAGACCGGCTGACCAGCCTCGTGGCGGATTTTAATCTCGTTGACGATGGCCTCGAACTTGGCCTTCTCGTTGACGAAAATCTGGTCCTCGTTGTCCATGCGCGTGATGTCACGGTTGGTCGGGATGGAGACCACATCGAGGTTATAAATCTTCATGAACTCTTCGGCCTCGGTCATGGCCGTACCGGTCATGCCCGCCAGCTTGTCGTACATCAGGAAGAAGTTCTGGAAGGTGATGGTCGCCATCGTGAGGTTTTCGCGGCGGATTTCGACGCCCTCTTTGGCCTCAATCGCTTGGTGCAGACCCTCGCTGAAGCGGCGGCCATACATCAGGCGCCCCGTGAACTCGTCCACGATAATGATTTGGCCGTCTTGGACGACGTACTCTTTGTCGTTGGTGTAGAGGGCGTGGGCGCGCAGGCAGTTGTCGAGGTAGGGAATCATGTCGGCGTGTTCGGGGTGGTATAGCTCCTTCAGCCCCAACATCGACTCCACGCGGTCAACGCCCTGCTCGGTCAGGTAGACGATGCGGTCCTTGATGTCCACGATGTAATCGCCGTCGGGCGCTTCATCGGTCACTGATTGGTCGCTGCTGATTTTCAGCTTCTTGACGATAGCGGCGAACTTGGAATACAGGTCGCTGGGCTTCTCGGCCTGTCCGCTGATGATGAGGGGCGTGCGGGCCTCGTCGATGAGGATGTTGTCTACTTCGTCAACGATGGCAAAGTGCAGGCCGCGCTGCTGCACAAGCTGCGCTTCTTCCAGCGCCATGTTGTCGCGCAGGTAGTCGAAGCCGTATTCGTTGTTCGTCCCGTAGGTGATGTCGGCGTTGTAGGCGTCTACACGGCGGCACGGGCGCAGGTTCTGGTAGCGGGCGTCGGCGCTGCCAAAGGCCGGGTCATAGAGGAACGACGACATGGCGGGGTCGTTGCCCATGTTCTGGATGACGCCGCAGCTCAAGCCGAGGAAGTGGTAAATCGGCCCCATGGTCTGGAGGCCGACCTTGCTCAGGTAGTCGTTGGGCGTGACGAGGTGGACGCCTTTGCCGGTGAGCGCGTTCAAATAGATGGGGAGCGCGGCGGTTTGGGTCTTGCCCTCACCGGTCTTCATCTCAGCGATGCGCCCCTCGTGCAGCACCATACCGCCGATGAGCTGAACGTCGTAGTGACGCTGGCCGATGACGCGGCGGGTGGCCTCGCGCACCACGGCAAACGCTTCTACGAGCAGGTCGTCCAGCTTGGCACCGCCCGCCAGCCGCTGCTTGAATTCGGCGGTCTTGGCGCGTAGCGCCTCGTCGGAGAGCGCCTTTATCTGCGGCTCCAGCGCCGTGATTTGCGTGGCTTTCTCACGGTACTGGTTCAGCACCCGCTCGGTCGGGTTGCCGAACACTTTGTTAATCAGGGAGCGTAATGGGTTTGCCATGCGTCCTTCTTCGCCAACTCTATGTGGACGGTTGGGGGAACTCAACGGGAAAGGTCAAGCCGTGTCCGGTTAAACGGGCATATTCGACCAGTATACCACGCCCCAGAAGGACGCCTTGTAAGCGCCGTGTATGCGTTGTGTATGCGTTGTCTTATTGCGCGCTGATGGGGGTAAGGGTGAGCGACTGCGCGCAGCCCCTACCCCCATCAGGCTTATTCGCTGTTCGGCAGCCCCAGCACGGTCGGGGTGTAGGTGCGAACCGCCCAATAACCGTCCTGCGTGCCGCCGCCGGGGGTGGCTTGGCGCGGCAGCACGGTAATCAAGCGCTGACCGCCGCCCAAGCTCAGGTTCGCGCCCATCAACCAGACGCCGTTTCGTGTGGCGATGGCCGTGGCCGGTGAGCCGCCAGCCGTTTTGCCGCGCAGGGCAAAGGTCGTCCAGTACAAGCGCTGGCTGAAGTCGGCGCTGATGTGCAGGAAGAACGGCTCGCCGCCGCTGTACGACCCGACGCGCAGACCCGCCACCCGGCGGCTGTTGCGCCGGTCGAGGGTGGCATACGCCTCCCCGACGATGAAAACCTCGCCGTTGGCGTCGGCTTCAATGGCGCGGATGCCGACCGAGTTGCCCTTGCCATCGCTCAGGCGGGTGAGCAGCCACTGTCCCTTGAGCAGTTCACCATCTGAGGGGTCAAAGCGCCCGTACCAGCCGAGCGCCTTCGCCCCACTGATGTTAAACGGGTTGTTGTAGCTGTCGGTTTTGACGAGGACCGTCCCCGGCGGCGTGCTGTTGATATTCTGCGGGTCGCGGCCAAAGATGCTGTTGCCGCCGTCGGTGTAGCCGCTGATGTACAGGTTGCCGTCCAGCCCAAACGAGACGCGCTCGGCGCGGGAGTCTGCGCCGAGGCTGGCGGTCTGCACCGCGCTGGCGCTGAATGCCCAGCCGGTCCACTGGACCGAGCCGCTGGTGTTTCGCCCGCGCACATAAGCAATTTGCAACGTCGAGGTGGCCTGTGTGTAGCCGACCTCGAATACCCTCGCTGCCGCACTACCGCCGACCGCCACATCGTTCACCACGCCGCCGGGCGACCAACTGCCAAGGTCTGCGCCTGCGCCGTTAAAGACGCGCACCTGACCGCCGCCCAATGCAGCGACCGTGCCGTCATCAGCGAGCGCGCAGCGGCTGACCGCGCCGACGTCAGTGCGACTCCAGACTGGCGCGCTCAGGTCGGTGGGCAGGACAACGACACCGAACGCGCCACAAGCCACCATGTTCCCGCTGGCGTTGGCCTCAAGGTCGAGGACGGGGTTAGGCAGGCGGGCAGCGCTGAGGGGCTGGTTGCCCTTGTCGTTGTAGCGCGCAATCAGGCCGCGCCCGTTTTGACCCAAGGGGCGACTGGCTGGGACGCCGATGCCGTAGTTGGGCGCGCTGCCCGCGATGATGAGCGTGCTGTCGGGCAGCACCTCCACGGCGTTGACCGAATCTGCACCCGTGCCGCCCCAATAGCTGGCGCGGCGGATGGGCAGGTCACGGTTGACGGTCTGGGCGGAGGATTCAATGGTGATGAACGGGGAAAAAACCAACAAAAGAACAAATAACAACAGGCCGGTGCGAAGTCGGCGCATAGGGAAGGAACCTCGGTATCGTCTTGGGTTGTACGATGTGCGGATTATAGAGCAGCACAGGCGCAAATGGTGTTAAGCCCACTCGAAGATGGGATTAATCGGCTAGACGAGCATCTATTTCACCGCGCCCCACCGACTCGCGGTATGATGGAGGGGATGACCAAGCGCTAGGCTGGGGGAGGCCGCCCAATGACCGATGAACTGATTGCCCGCGTGTCGGAACTGCGCGCCGCCGCTGACCAACTCCGCGGCTCATCGTCTGTCGTGCGCGTCGCCCTCGAATCGGCGCAAGCCGAGGCTGCTGGGTTGGCCGCGCTGGGCGCGGTGCTGCCGTCCGCTGCCGCGCTCCTCAGCGCCGCACCGTCAGCTTCTGCCGACCGACTGGACATACTGCGCGACCAACTCGACCGGGCGGTGATGGGGCTGGAAGACGCCGCTCGCCCGCTGATGATTCCGCTGGGAATCTTATGGAACCGGCTCGACCACCGCCCCGTGCTGCGCCGCGACCCCGCGCCTATCCCCGCTGCCGCGTACACCCTCGGCAGCTACCTCAGCCGTTATAACCGCCCGCTGTATGACCGCTTCTTAACCGACCAAGAGACCATCACCCGCGAGACGGCACGCATCACCGCCCTGCGCGCCGAGCGGGAGCGCACGCAGGGCGACCTGATGGCGCTCAATAACCGCCTCGCCACAGCGGGAATGGCTGCCGCTGGGTCGCCGCAGGTGGCCGCCCTGCAAGGCCAAATCGACCACCTCGCCCGCGAGGAATCGGCGGCGCACGGGCGCATCGAAGCCGCCCAAGCCAGTGCCGAAGACGCCCGCCAGCGCTTGCTGCGCGTCACTCCGCCGGATGGCGCAGACACAACACTCATCCAATCCTTAGAGGGAACGGACTCCGCGTCGTATGTGCTGGCGAATACCCGTGACTGTGTAAACTATATCGCCAGCCGGGTGGCTATTCCCGGTGAACTGGCGGCCAACGCCCACCTGTGGGATGAGCGTGCCGCCGAGCTGACCCGCTTCGGCATCGGTATCGGAGATGAGCCGCTGCCCGGCGCGGTGCTGGTCATGGAGACCGACCACCCCTTCGCCAGCGACCAGTACGGCCACGTCATGTTGGTCGAATCAGTGGGGGCGGACGGCGCGGTCTGGGTGACGGATAACAACAACCCCACGCCGGTGCGCCTGTCTGACCTGACCCGCGAGACCAGCGGCGAGCGCGTCAAGTACCTTTACCTGCCGTGGTACACTCGTGCAGGGTGATCGTTTATTGCCCCCACGTCGTTTTCACGGGTATAATGACAGGGATTGAGTTGTGACTGTTCCGCCCGTACATGCGCGTTCTAGAGGTTTTATCCCATGATCGAAGTGACCATCGACAGTATGCGCGTCAGCCTGACGACGCAGCAGCGGGTCGTCATCCTAAAAGACAGCACCTCGGATCGCTACCTTGCGATCTTTATCGGCCCGTTCGAGGCCGACGCCATCACCTTTGAGCTTCAAGACGTGGCACAGCGCCGCCCGCTGACCCATGACTTGCTCAAGTCGCTCATCAACGAGCTGGGCGCACGCCTGCTCTACGTCATCGTTAACGACCTGCGCGATGACATCTACTACTCGCGCTTGGTGTTGGACACCGCCGACGGCACCCGCACCGAGGTGGACTGCCGCCCCAGCGACGCCATCGCGGTGGCCGTGCGCGCCAAGGTCCCCATCTATGTGGCCGAGGCTGTGCTTGACCGTGCAGGCATCCGCCCAGAGGCCGATGTAGACGAGGACGAGGAATACACCCTGATGACCGACGAGAACGCGCCCGACGCGCCGCCGGTCGATAGCAAGCGCCTGAGCGCGTTCGCGGACTTCCTCGACAGCCTCGACCTCGACGACATCCCCGGCGAAGACGACAAGTAACACCTGCCCACACGCCCGACCCAACGAGTGATGGGCTGGCCGCGCCGCCCATCGCTCATTTTTTTGCCCCTCCCCCTCGTCCACTGCCACAGACAGGTCGCCGCGCCGTTATGAACCCCATCCCCTTTGACCAGAACGCCCCCGCCAGCATCGAATCCGAGATGGCGCTTTTGGGGTCGGTATTGGTCAACCCGGACGTGTTCCTAAACGTGGCGGGATTCCTCAAGCCCGACGACTTTTACTACGTCAAGCACCAGCACATCTGGTCGGCCATGACCGTGCTGTCCAACCGGCGGATGCCCATTGACACCTTGACGGTGGCCGAGGAGTTGGAGGCCGGCCATCATTTAGAGGCCATCGGCGGGATGGGCTACCTCGCCCAGCTCCTCAACAGCACGCCGTCCAGCGTCCATGCGGAGTTTTACGGCCAGATTGTCGAGCGCACCGCCGTCCGCCGTCGCCTAATGCAGGCCGCCGACGAGATGAAAGCGCTGGCGCGCGATGAACAGCTTGACCTCGAAGCGGTCATCTCGAAATCTGAGACCAGCCTGTTTAACGTGACCGAGCGCCAGCTCAAGCGCGACTTTCAGTCGATGCGCGATGTGGTCGGCTCGTATTTCGACCGCATCGACTCGCTGATTCAGAACCCCGGCAGCAGTTACGGTGTCCCCAGCGGCTTCCGTGACCTCGATTCGCTGTTGGGCGGTTTCCAGCGCCAAGCCCTGATGATTTTTGCCGGGCGCCCCGGCATGGGGAAAACCTCGTTTTTGCTGTCTGCGGCGGTCAATGCGGCGCGCATGGGGCAAGGCGTCGCCATCTTCACGATGGAAATGGGCGCGGAAGAATTGGTACAGCGTATTGTGGCGATGGAGACGGCCATCAGCAGCGAAAAGCTGCGGCGCGGCGAACTCAGCCCGGCGGAGTACAACCGTTTCGTCGAAGCGGCGGGGCGCATCAGCGACTTTCCCATCTACATTGACGATACACCCGGCCTGAACCCTATCCAACTGCGGACGAAGGCGCGCCGCCTTCAGCACGAGTTCGGCCTCGACCTGTTGATTGTCGATTACCTCCAATTGATGAACGGCGGCGCGGCCTTCCAGAACAACCGCGTTCAGGAAATCGGCTATATCAGCCGGTCGCTGAAAGAATTGGCGCGTGAACTCAACGTGCCGGTGTTCAGCGCCGCACAGCTTTCGCGTGCGGTCGAGAGCCGCCAAGACAAGCGCCCACAGTTGAGTGACTTACGCGAGAGCGGATGCTTAACCGGCGACACCCTTATCCATCTGCCGGATGAGGGGCGCTATGTCCCAATAGCGGCGTTGGTCGGGCAGTCGGGCTTCCGCGTGAACAGCCTCAACACCGAGACGCTGACGCTGGAACCGGCTGAGGTCAGCGCCGCTTTCAGCACGGGTGTGAAATCGGTCTACCGCCTGCGGACGCGCCTCGGTCGCACCATCCGGGCGACGGTGAACCATCCCTTCTATACCATCCACGGCTGGCAGCGTCTCGACGCGCTGGCGGTTGGCGACCGAGTGGCAGTTCCGCGTGTGATTCGTAACAACATTGCAGAGCAGACCATAGCTAATGAAGAATTAGCTCTTCTTGGTCACTTGATTGGTGATGGCTGTACATTACCCAGACATGCTATTCAATACACCACCAGAGAATTAGACCTAGCCCAAACAGTCGAAACTTGCGCTAAGGCATGTTTTGGCGACTCGATTGTGACCAGAATTCACCAAGAAGTAGGACATAATTGGTATCAAGTTTTCCTGACTTCTGCCAAACATCTAACACATGGGATTCACAATCCAATTCGCACTTGGCTAGACACTTTTGGCATTTTTGGTTTACGCTCACACGAGAAACGTGTTCCCGATATCGTTTTTTCACAACCTGTGCCACAAATCGGGCGTTTCTTACGTCACCTCTGGTCTACTGATGGTTGTATTAAAGCTGACTCTGCTCACCCAGCTGTTTATTATGCTAGCAGTAGTCAACAACTGGCACGTGATGTTCAGAACCTGCTTTTGCAGCTTAGTATAAATGCACGTTTAAAGGCCGTATCGCAAGGCACTAAAGGCCGCTTGCAATATCATGTCACTGTTTCGGGACGGGACGACCTTGCCTTGTTTGTGGAGCGTGTGGGGGCAATTGGGGCTTATAAAAGCGCGCATTTAGAAGCAGTGCGTCTGTATACAGAAACCACCACTTCGAATACTAACCGGGATGTTATCCCCTCTCAGGTTTGGAAATTGTGGGCATTGCCTTCAATGCAATCCAAGCAAATTACGGGTCGCCAACTTTATAAAGGGATGGAAACTGCTTATGCAGGTCACACTCTTTATAAACAAAATCTCAGCCGAACCCGCGCAGCCAAGTTAGCTTTGGTTGTCGGAAGTCCTGAAATTTCACGTTTGGCTACAAGTGATTGGTATTGGGACGAAATCACCAGCATCGAACCAGACGGAGAGGCGGAGGTTTACGACCTAACCGTCCCCGGCAACCACAACTTTGTGGCCGATAACATTGTCGTCCACAACTCGATTGAGCAGGACGCGGACGTAGTAATGTTCCTGTACCGCGATGTGGTCTACAATCAGGCCACCGAGTTCCCCAACCAAGCCGACGTGATTGTCGCCAAGCACCGCAATGGCCGCACCGAAACCATCTCGCTCTATTTCGACGGCTCGCTGACCAAATTCATGGAC
>JALONW010000169.1 GCA_025454725.1 Anaerolineae bacterium | reverse complement strand
CTTGGGGACTTGAATATCGACGCCTGCGGCGTCGAACTCTTTTTGAAGTGAGGCGGCGGCCTGCGACCACAGCACGCGCAGCTTGGCGAAAAAGCGCCCAATCTGGTATGCCCAGCGAATCATCCGGGCTGGGCCAGCCACCACCAGCGTGATGAGCAAGATTGCGACCATCTCCCAACCGCCGACGCCTAAGATTTCCATGCTTGCGCCTTCCTCGAAAAACTCATGTATCATGCTTAGACCTCAATTATACCCCCATCGCCGCGCCCTTCTACCCCACAGCCTCTACAGCCTAAATCACACACTCATCTTTATTGGGCGCACTGCCCGCTGTGATGGTGTTATACTGGCAGAGTAGCGCGGTACACGCACAACCACACTGGACGTTCCATGCCTGACGAACCCCAAACCGCAGAGGTACAACTGCTTGAACGCATCCGCGACGGTGACGAAAACGCATTAGCTGAATTCTATGACCGCTTTGCGCGGTTGGTCTTCAGTGTGACCTATCATGTCTTACAGAACGACACATTGGCCGAAGAGGTCACACAGGATACCTTCCTGAAGATTTGGAATCGCGCGCACCAGTGGGACGCGAGCCGTGGGAAGGTGACGACGTGGCTGCTGACCATCGCGCGCTACACCGCCATCGACCGATTGCGCGCCGAGCAGCGTCGCGACGGGCGCGGACAGCTTGACCTTGAGGATGTGGTGAATATTCTGGGCGAAAATGCCCCGATGGATGAACCCCTCTGGGCGGACGAACAGCTTATCCGCGACATCCTGACCGAGATACCCGCTGATCAGCGCCAAGTCATCGAGTTGGCCTATTTCCGCGATATGTCACACACCGAGATGGCCGAAGCGCTGAACCTGCCGCTGGGGACGGTCAAAGGGCGGGTGCGAGCTGGTTTGAGCAAGCTGCGGACTCTGTGGTTGCAGAAGACACAGATTAAAAGCTAAACTCCTGATGTACGTTCGGTTAGCCTTGTGGAAACCTTGAGAAAGATAACATCTACTCCGCCCATCGGAGTCGTATAAGTTGGTAGGACGTGGGATATTTGTCCCACTTTTGGGCAGGCTAGAACCATGACTCAGCACCACAACCCGATTCCTATACCTCCTGACGACCCCCGCGACCTGCTGGCGTCGTATGCGTTGGGTGCGACCGCCCCCGACGAGTCTGCACGTGTCGAGGCGTACCTTCGTGACCACCCCGAAGCCAAGGCTGAAGTCGCGGAATATGCGGCGGCAGCGACGCTCTTTTCGGCGGATGTGCCGCTGCGCGAACCACCCGCTGCCCTGCGTCAGAAATTACTTGACTCGGTGCGTTCACAGCCGCCTACGCGCGTTTCGCCCAAGTTGGTGCTGCCGACCACGGGTAAACCGCCGGTCATTCCGTCAGCACTGCCTTCTGGCGGGTCTGCCAAGCGCACGCTCTTCCCTGCGGCGGCGCTGGCGTGGTTCTCGACAGCCGCAGCGGTTGCTCTGCTGGTGATGAACGTGTTCTGGATGTCCCAAGTAAACGATTTGCGCCAGCGCCAAGCCGCGCTGGAGGCGGAAAATCTCGCACAGCAGGCGCAGGTGGCGTCGTTGGAGCGCGCCAGCCAAGAGCAAATCACCGACGCTGTGACCATCATGGTGACGGGCAGCAAGGCCGAACTCATGGATGACACCGGTGAGTCCCGGGCGATGGTGATGTGGCAGCCGGGCGATACCGAGGCGGTGATGTTCACGCACTCCCTTCCGGCGCTAGACGACAGCCGCACCTATCAGCTCTGGCTGATTGATTCTGAGGGCAACCCGATTAGCGCTGGGACATTCACGGTGGACGGCGACGGGCGGGCAACGTTGATGTTCAATGCCGAAACCGCCATTGATGCCTTCGATGCGCTGGGGATTTCTGTCGAACCCGCTGGGGGCAGCACCGCCCCGACCACTCAGCCGCTGGCGGTCAGCGCATTATGATTGGGTAAGTCCAAACGGTACCAAACCGTCAAGACTGCTGGACTATGATACGGTTCAGCAGTCTTTTCTTATTGGTATTTCCTGTTTCGACCAAAACCAGCCGAAAGATGCCCCCATGCCAGAAGCTAAACCGGGCTTAGACCGCCGTCTTGTCGTGATTCTCAGCATCGTGTTCGCCCAGCTGTTGGGCGCGTCGATGATTCTGCCCGTCCTGACCCTCTATGCGATTAACCAACTGGATATGCCTAAAGAGAGCGCGCCGCTGCTTCAGGCATCGTTCTTTATTGCCCAGTTTATCGCAGCGCCGATTTTAGGCCGTTGGTCGGACCGTTATGGGCGTGTGCCGGTGTTGTTCGTCAGCCAAGTCGGGACAGTCATCAGCTATCTGATGATTGCCTTCTCGCCCAGCATTGGGATGCTGTTTGCATCGCGTATTCTCGACGGCCTGACCGGCGGTAACATCATCGTCGCGCAGGCCTATGTGATTGACATCACGCCGCGAGAGAAGCGCACGCAGGCCATCGGCATGATTTTTGCGGTGTTCGGCATCGGCTTCATCCTCGGCCCCAGCATCGGAGGGGCGCTGGCCGCTGTCATCGGGCAGCAGGGCGTGTTCTTCGCCGCGTCGATTATTACGCTCGTCCCGACCATTCTGACCTATTTCATGCTCAATGAGACGCTGACCGCTGAAGAGCGTATGGCGAACCGGGGTAAGGCGACGGTTAAGTTCACCGAAATGCTCAAGGACCGCACACTGGTGACGGTATTGGCCCTGAACGCTTTCGGCAATCTCAGCCTCGGCCTCGTGCAGACCACACTGGCAATTTACGGCCAAGACATCTTGTTCAGCGGCAAAGACGAAGCGACAGTGAACCTCGGCGTCGGCCTGCTGCTGGGGGCGGTTGGCCTCGGCCAGACCATCACCCAGACTCTTCTGCTGCGCCCACTGCTGAAACGCTTTGGCGATGCGCCGCTGGTCTTGTTTGGTACGTTCATACGAATATTTTCGCAGGCGTGGTATTTCGTCATTGGATTACCATTCGCGCTGGCAATATTCGGTCAGGACGCGCTGCCGTGGTTGGCAATTGTCGGCGCGATGACCTTCGCGGCTGGAACGGGCATAGCGCTCCCACCTTTGCAGTCATTAGCCACTTACGCTGCCCCCGACAACGCACGCGGTGCGGTGGTCGGCCTCGCCTCGTCGGCGCAGAGCCTAGGCGTTATCGCGGGGACGTTGCTGGCTGGCCCGCTGCTGGCGATTGACATCGCCGGTCGTCCGTCGCTCGCGCCGTCACTATTCAACGTGTTCGCGTTTATCGCACTGCTCATCCCGTCTTGGTTCTTGGTGCGCAAGTTTGGCTGGCATCCGGTCGCCACGCCACCGCCTGCACCAGAAGAAGTCGCTGCGACGACCACCAGTACCGGCACGATGCCCGTTTCTGGCGACTAGGTTGGGGTAGGGCATGTCATTCCGTTATATCACACTGATTGCCAACGCCGATTATCTGATGGGAGCGGTCGCGCTGGCGCGGTCGCTCCAGATGGTTGGCTCACGCTGGCCGCTGGCCGCGCTGGTGATTGATGACCAACTGGACGGCCTCGATACGCTGACGGCGCTCGGCTGTGAGCTAATTCCCGTGGCACCGCTGCCGGTCTCAGATGCCTTCCGCGCTCGCCACTCGCGGAGCGCACAGCACGCCGCCGCCCCGTTCACCAAAGGCGAGAAGCCGGTTTTTCACGACCCGCTGCACAACTTCGCCAAACTGCGCCTGTGGGAGCTAGAGGCGTATGAACGGGTGGTATTTCTCGACGCCGATACGCTGGTTGTCCACAACATCGACCGGCTCTTTGGCTACCCCGAATTTTCCGCTGCGCCGAATTTATACGAGTCGCTGAGCGACTTTCACCGTCTGAACAGTGGTGTTTTCGTCGCGAAGCCCAGTCGTCAGACTTTCGAGTCGATGCTGACGGCGCTTGACCAGCCGGACGCTTTCTGGCCGCGCACCGACCAGACCTTCTTGCAGGCGTATTTCCCCGATTGGCATGGCCTCCCGTACACGTTTAACACGCTGCAATACGTCTGGTTCAACCTGCCGCAGTTGTGGGACTGGAATCACGTTAATGTCATTCACTATCAATACGAGAAGCCGTGGCAGGCTGACCATCCCAAGCACGCCCAGCTCGCGCCGCTGATAGAGGCGTGGTGGCACGTTTACGATCACGGTCAGCTACCCCTGAATTTGCCTGCGCCGTCAGAATAAAACCTTTCTGTATTAAATACAAAGATAAAGATTAGTGTTTGTAAAACACACCTTTAGTAATACGAATTGTTAGACGTTCTGTTTCAATTGTTAAATTTTCCATCCGTGCAAGTGGTCTATATCCTCACTATCATGTTGCCTGTGTGTTTTTTCACAACACACGCTGGCACAACAAGGAGGGAGACCTGTGCGGATTCTAATTTTGGGTGGTGACGGTTATCTGGGGTGGCCGCAGGCGCTTTACCTCTCGCAGAAGGGGCATGAGGTCGCGGTGTTCGACAACCTCGCCCGGCGTCAGTTTGACCTGCGCCACGGTATCGACAGCCTCGTCCCGATTTTCCCGATGCAGCGTCGCATTGCCCGCTGGCAGGCGCTGACGGGTAAGACCATCGCCCACTACCACGGCGATATGGTCGATTGGGAGGCATTGTCGAAGGTGTTCCAGACCTTCCAGCCGGAAGCGGTCGTCCACTTCGCCCAACAGCGCTCCGCCCCGTTTTCGATGATTGACCGCGAACACGCGGTTTATACACAACAGACCAATGTGGTCGGCACGCTCAACCTGCTCTACGCGATTAAGGAATTTGCGCCCGACTGCCACTTGGTCAAGCTGGGGACGATGGGCGAGTACGGTACGCCGAATATCCCCATCGAAGAGGGGTATATCGAGATTACCCACAAAGGGCGCACCGACACCCTGCCGTTCCCCAAGCAGCCGGGGTCATTCTATCACCTGAGCAAGGTGCATGACTCGCACAACATCCACTTCTGCTGCCGGGTGTGGGGGCTTCGCGCCACCGACCTGAATCAGGGCGTGGTCTACGGCGCGGACACCTACGAGACCCTGCTCGACCCGGAATTGGCAACCCGCTTCGACTATGACCAAGTGTACGGCACGGCGCTCAACCGCTTCTGTGCGCAGGCGGCGGTCGGCCACCCGCTAACCATCTACGGCAAGGGCGGCCAAACTCGCGGCTGTATCCATGTCAAAGACACGGTGCGCTGCATTGAATTGGCGATTGAGAACCCCGCCGCGCCGGGCGAGTTCCGCGTGTTTAACCAGATTACCGAGTGGTTCTCGGTCGCACAGTTGGCGGAGCGCGTCCAGCGCGTCGGCCAGAAGATGGGGCTGGACGTGCAAATCAGCCACCTGCCCAACCCCCGCGTCGAGAAGGAAGAACACTTCTACGAGGTCGTTCACACCAAGCTGCTCGACCTCGGCCTAGAGCCGCACCTGTTGGATGATGCCGAAATCGAGCGGATGATTTCTCTCTCGATGGAACACCGTGACCGTATCGACATGGGGCAGATTAAGCCGACGGTCAACTGGCGCGCCACCGAGAACGAAGTCGAGCCGACTCAGACCGACGCGGCGCTGCTGCCCGCGACGTAGCCCGACGCCCACGCCCACTGAAAGTTATAGCCGCCAATCTGCCCGTCCACATCGCAGATTTCGCCGCACAGATGGAGTCCCGCACACACGCGGGACTCCATTGTTTTTAGGTCGAGTTCGGACAGTGGCACACCGCCCGCCGTGACTTCGGCGTAGGTATAGCCCCGGTCGCCGGTGATGGGCAGCACATAAGCCGTCAGCGTGCGGGCGAGGGCTTGGCGCTGCGGACGGGTGAGGTTGCTCAACGGTGCAACCGGGTCAACGCCTGCCTCGACGCACAGTGACCGGGTGAGGCGTTCTGGCAGCCGACCGGCCACCCAACGCAGCGGCGAGGTCTTTCCTGCTGCGACGAGCGCCGCGTCAGCTTGGTCGGGCACGATGTCGGGCAGCCAGTTGACACGCAGGGCCGCCGACGGGTCATCGGCGCGAGCGGCCAGCACATAGCGGCTGATGTCCAATGTAGCGGGGCCGCTGAGGCCGAAATGGGTGCAGAGCAGCGACTCTTCGAAGCTGACGATTTGTTTGCCTTGACCATCATATAGACCAATGCGTACCACCGCGCTGATGCCCGATAGGGCGGTCAGGGGGTGGGCTTTCGGCAGCATCAGCGGGACAAGCGACGGCGTGATTCGTGGGGTGAGGGTATGCCCCAGCGCCTGCGCGAAACCATAACCCGCGCCATCTGAGCCGGATTTGGGCAGACTTTTGCCGCCCGTGGCGAGGATGACCCGGCGGGCAGGCAAATCACCCCATGAACCACGGATGACGAACAACTCGTCTTCACGAGTAATCTGTTCGACGCGACGGGGATGCCATACGCGAACACCGACCGAATCGACTGCCCGCAGCAGTCCATCTAAGACCGTGCGGGCTTGGTCGGTGACCGGGAATAGTTTACCGTTCTCCTCGCGCTTGAGTTCGACGCCCATCTCGCTGAAGAAATCGGTGGTCTGGGCGACATCGAAGCGGCGCAGCACCTTGCGAATGGCCGGGCGGGTTGACCCGGCAAAAGCGGTCTCGTCCACCTCGTCATGGGTGACATTGCAGCGCCCGCCGCCCGACACTAAAATTTTTGCGCCCAATTTGGTCGCACCATCTAAGGCCACGACGCGCAGGCGTGGATTGGTCTTGGCCGCCCAATATGCGGCCATCAGTCCCGCCGCGCCCGCCCCGATAATGGCGATATCGGCTGTTTCGTGGTGACTGCTCATGCCTCGTCGTCATCCAGTTCAGAATCGACGATTTCGAACGCGCCGTCGATAAGTTCGTCAGCGCGCTCAATCGAGGCGAAGGCGGTGGTGTCGTCGGCTTGCATCAGGGCTTGGGTGGCTTGCAGCAGTTCGAGCGCTGCCTTACCGACTAAGGTGGCGACATCTTGGTAATCGTGCGGGACAATCAGGCCGTTTAAGGCGGTGAGGGCGGCTTGGGTGGCCGCCCGCGCCTGTTCGAGCTGTTTGGTGACTTCTTGGGTGGTCATGGGAGAAAATTCCGCATATCCGTCATCGTGCCGTTAACGATACCACGGGAGTCTGCGGCGCGGAATTGGTAGTCGTGTCGGCGGGGTTATCCCCACTTACTATAGCTGTGGTGATGACGACGGCGCATGAGTGATGCAATGCTTAATCCCACTAAAACCAGTGCATCGATACCCCACGTCAGGTACGCTCGTTCGCCGTAAACAGTGACCGTATTACGCCGTGCGCTGGCAAGTGTGCCTTCTGAAGCCAAAGCCTCAAAAAATTGGGTAATGCCAATTGCGCCCATTGTGTTTTGGTAGTCAATATAACGCCCCACCCAATAAACGCCTACGGTTGCCAACCCAGTCAGAAGTCCGACGAGGAAGAGTGGGAAAATGGGCGGGCGCTCTGGTGCGATGGAAAAAGGCAAATAGGCAATGGTTCCAACCAGTCCTCCAGCGATGAGGGGGATGAAGAATGGCCAGATAATTCCGAGCGTTTCTAGGACGAGCAACAGCATCCCAATACCAAAAGCAATGGCTGCGCTGCACAGCACAGCTAACCCCCAAACCATGATGGTCTCCTTTGGGGTTGAGATTGAGGGAGAAATGACGGGTATTTATGCCAATCAAAGCCGTGATTTACGACATGGATGGGGTGTTGGTGGACAGCGAGGTGTATTGGTTCAACGCCCGCGTGCAGATCGCCGAGTCACTGGGAAAGCGCTGGACAGATGACGACCAGCGCTACGCGATGGGGCGCAGCACGACCGGTTGGGCACAGGAGATGCAGACGCGCCTCGCGTTGGATTGGCCGTTGGACGAGATTATCACAGAGACTAAACGGCGCGTGATTGCCCAATATGAGGCGAAAATGCCCGCCCGTCCCGGTGCGCTGGAGTCCGTCCATGCGCTGGCGAAAACGTATCGGGTGGCGCTGGCGTCCGGCTCACCGACCGACATCATCCAGAGTGTGATGGCGCTGACCGGGCTTGACAGGGTGTTCGAGGTGGTCGTCTACGGGGACAGCATCCCACGTGGCAAACCGCACCCCGATATTTACCTCGCGGCCTGTGAGCGGTTGGGCGTGCTGCCCGCCGAGGCGGTCGGTATCGAGGATTCGCCCAGCGGGATTCGGTCGGTGCGTGCTGCCGGAATGCGCTGTATCGCCGCGCCAAGCCCGGCCTTCCCGCTGACCGAGGACATCCGCGCCCTTGCTGATTTGGAAATCGCGTCAATGGAAGACCTGACGCACGCGCTGGTGGAGTCGTTGGTGTGGAAATAGTGCTAAGTGGCCGCTTGGGGTTCAAACCTCAAGCTATCGGTTGCGACGGGAAGCCCACTGAAGGGGCTTGCCCCGTCGCTTTTGTGCTCGAAACGAGGCTAACTTCGGCCAAAATCAGCCCCTTTAGTGGGCTTTGGCTGCTTTTCTTTAGCTGGAGGCTTGAGCTTCCAGCGAGATATGGCGATGAATAACGGGTCTTATTTTTTCCCGCTGAACAGCTCGCGCACGATGATGTTGCGCTGGATTTCGCTGGTGCCTTCGTAAATCTGGAAGATTTTCACGTCGCGCAGCAGCTTCTCGACCGGGTATTCCTTCATGTAGCCGTATCCGCCCAAGACCTGCACCGCGTCCACGGCGGCGCGGGTCGCCATGTCAGCGGCGAACGCCTTCGCATAGGCGGGGACGGCGGGGTTGTGGATGCCGTGGTCGGCCTGCCACGCGGCTTGCCAGACCAGCAGTCGCGATGCCTGATAGTTGATCGCCATATCCGCGATTTTGTGGCCGATGGCTTGGTGCTGGTAGATGGGGACGCCAAACGCCATACGCTCGCTGGCATATTTGACGCTCTCTTCGAGGGCGCGGCGCTGGAGGCCGACCGCCGCCGCTGCGACACCGGGGCGGCTGTAGTCGAACACCTTCATGGCGAGATAGAAGCCCTTGCCCTCGCCGCCAATCATGTTTTCGGCGGGGACTTCGACATCCTCGAACACGATTTCGGCGGTGTCGCTGGCGCGCTGGCCGACCTTATCAAATTTCTTGCCGATGCTGACGCCGGGGGCGTTGCGGTCTACCACAAAGAAGGTGATTCCCTTGTGACCGGCGTTGGGGTCGGTCTTGGCGGCGACGGTAAAAAAGTTGGCGTGGCTGGCGTTGGTGATAAAAATTTTGCTGCCGTTGATGATATACGAACCACCCTTTTTCTCGGCCCGCGTCTCGATGCCGACGACGTTGGAACCCGCGCCGGACTCGGTCACGCCGTAGCTGACGAACTCGCCCTTGTCGCCCAAGCGCTCGCCCATCCAATGAGCCTTCTGCTGCTCACTGCCGCCCAAGAGGATGGGCAGCGCGCCGAGGCCGTTGGTGCCTACGCTGGTGCTGATGCCCGAACAGCCGTAGGCCATTTCCTCGCTGACCAAGCACTCCTCCAACACGGACGCGCCCACGCCGCCATATTCGGCGGGGATGTTCATGTTGGCGAGGCCGAGGTGACGGGCTTTGTGGAAGATTTCTTCGGGGAATTTGGCCTCACGGTCATATTCCTCGGCGACGGGGGTGATCTCTTTGGCGGTGAACTCACGCGCCATCTTTTGCAGCATGAGCTGCTCTTCAGTGAGGCTAAAATTGATCCCAGACGTGATTTGTTCAATATCAACCATTGTAAGGACTCCTAAGGGACTAATCTAACGCACGTTTAGTATATCGCGCTGGGTTTAAGACAGGCGGCTGTGAATATGCCCTGAATGCCGTGGTATCCATGACGAAAATTTTTATCAGTTATCGGCGCGATGACAGCCGAGAGACAACCGAACGCCTACACGATCAAATGATCTTGCATTTTGGGGAAGAAAATGTTTTCCAAGATGTGGATAACATCCCCATTGGTGCGAATTTTCGCAGATACCTCCAAGATGAAATCGCCAAGTGTGATGTGATTTTGGTGGTGATTGGACCAGACTGGGGGCGCATTATGCAAGAACGCGCTCAACAGAACAACGATTTTGTGCGGATTGAGGTCGAAAGCGCGCTAAAGCTAGGTAAATTTGTGGTACCGGTTACGGTTAAAGAAGCCAAGATGCCGGATATGAGCCAGTTGCCTAGTTCTATTCAGGAATTAGGTGAACTGAACGCGGCAACCCTGCGATTTAACCCTCACTTTAAGCAAGATTGTCAGCGGTTGGCTGAAGCTGTTAAACAAGAAGTTGTTCGGCGGCAGGAACCCTTCACCCCCCAGCTCCTACAAGGGGCAAGGGGGAGTGAAACTCCTCCGCCCGCGCCGAAACCGACCCCACCGTCCGCCAAGCCCGACCCTGTGCAGGAGGCTCTGACCCGTGCGCGCAGCTTCATCCACGAGGGGAAGAAAAACGCCGATTGGACGCCGTTTATCACGCGGTTTCCAGACTTGAAAATCCCGGATATGCCGTTTTGCCTTGTGCCGACCGGGACGTTTCAGATGGGAAATGATCAAGAAGCATACGATGGTTTGAGTAAGGGTGTTCTAGACGGTGGTAAACATATCTTTGACCAGCCGTTTTACATCGCCCAGTATTCGGTCACCAACGCGCAGTGGCGGTTGGCGGTCAAGGCTGGTGTGGTGGGGGAGCCGGAAACTGTAAATGCTCTCAACTGGTACAACGACCCACTGATGATGAATGCGCCAGTGTTGGGTGTAAGTTGGTTCGAGTGTCAGAGATTCGCCCAATGGGTGGGCTGTCGGTTGCCGACCGAGCGCGAGTGGGAGTATGCGGCGCGAAGTGTGGAGAGTCTCGTTTACCCATGGGGGAACGAGTTTGTCGCGGACAACGTGGTTTACGACAAAAACAGCGGCGGCAAACCGTGGGATGTTACCAGCAAACCCGAGGGTGTAAGCTGGGTCGGGGCGCATCACCTGAGCGGCAATGTCTGGGAATGGCAGGCGTCGCTGTATGACAGTTATCCGTATATTGCCGATGGCAGCCGGGAGCGCGACTCGGATAATGCCCGCCGGGTGCTGCGCGGCGGGTCGTGGAACGACGGTCAGGGCGATGCGCGCGCCGCGTACCGCGTCAGCGACCATCCGCTCAATCGTGGCGTCGACCTCGGTTTTCGGGTGGTTTTGGTGTTTCCCTCTTCTCTCGGCCACTGATCACTGGAGCCGGTCGGGCGCAGCCCGAAAAACGGCGGGGCGCGTAGACACAGCCCTTCCGTAGTGTCGTTTTAGCCCTGTTTTTCAAACGCCCGCGTCAGCGGGCGCGAGATTTTTGTGGGGGGAAACAGCGGACAGGGCATGCCCTGTCCGTACAGCAAAGATAATCCCGCGCACAGGCTGAAAAGCGGCGCGGGATCATTTCTTTCTGTAGGGACAGCATACTTTCTGTCCGCTGGTCGCTTATCGATAGGAGGTGAGGTTACAGACCCCACTCGTCCTTGATCTGCTGCACCCATGCGCTGATGCGCGCCGGGGTCTTGTCCTGCTGGCCGTCTTCGTCGATGCCGAGGCCGACGAAGTGATCTTCGATCTTGGCCTTGCTCTCCTCGAACTCGTAGGTCTTGCTCGACCAGAAGCCGTGGACATCGGCGTTGGCCATCAGCACTTCGTCCGCCAACATGCCCATCGCGTCGAGGAAGTTGAAGCCGTAGCCGTTCTGGTCGCCGAGGCCGAACAGCGCAACCTTCTTACCCTTCATGTCCATGCTGCGGAAATTGGGGAAGAACACGTCCCAGTCGTCCTGAAGCTCGCCCGTGTTCCATGTCGGGATGCCGATGATGATGTACTGATACTTCATCATCACGTCTGGGGAGGCGGAACCGATGTTGTGGACCTCGACGAGGTCGTTTTGGATCTTGTCGAACTCAGTCTTGATTTGGAACGACACCGCCTCGGTCTTGCCGGTGCTGCTGCCAAAGAAAAGGCCGATTTTAGCCATGGATTCAACCCTCACAACGTCTATGGATTTAGGGATAGATTGTGACGCATTTCACCGCTGTTTGCAATTGGGGACTCGTGAGTTGACGGTGAGTTCTAAACCTGTTACGCTACCTTTTATCAAACACACACAACTGACCAATCGGGGAACACGGGGGAAGTCCGGTGAAAATCCGGCGCTGTCCCGCAACGGTAAAGGCGTCTCGCCCATGCGCGCCTAAGCCCGATCACCCGCCCCGATTCTTCAGCTCTGTACCTTCGAGGCAAAGGGGAACGAGCGATGGAATCAACCTATTCTGCTCCCGACTCCCGCCCCCGTGCGGGAGTATTGTTTTTGCGTCCGGCGTGGCTGCT
>JALONW010000005.1 GCA_025454725.1 Anaerolineae bacterium | reverse complement strand
TGGGGCGACCGGGCGATGGGCGACATCTTCGCCGGGCTGGACAAGTTCCTTGCGCTGGGGCTGGTCGATACCTCGCGCATGGGGGTGATGGGCGGCAGCTACGGCGGTTACATGACGGCGTGGATTGTGGCACGTGACCACCGCTTCAAGGCGGCGCTGGCCGAGCGCGGCGTGTATAACCTGATTAGCTTTACCGGTACGACCGACATCCCGACCTTCATCGCTGATGAGTTCGGGCTGGAACTGCCTGACGACCCCGCGACTCTGTGGGAACATTCGCCGCTGGCCTATGCTCACCAGATTCAGACGCCGCTGCTGGTCATCCACAGCGAGAATGACTTCCGCGTCGCCATCAGTGAGGGTGAGCAGTTGTTCGCCGCTGTGCGCCGGGCGGCCAAAGCGCCAGTTGAATTCGTGCGCTACCCGCGTGAGGGTCACGAACTGAGCCGGGCGGGTGAGCCAGAACACCGCATCGAGCGCCTAAATCGCATCGTCGCGTGGTTCGACCGCTGGGTGAAGGACGAGTAATCTGCTGTATGTTGTTGGGCGACCCGCCGGGTCGCCCCTACTTTTGTCTTATCGTGCCTCGGATGGGGGAGGCGTCGGTTGAAACGGGCCGTTTGTCCGCTACAATACGGCGTGGATGTTTAATCAGACTTTTTTGGGAGGGAGCTGGGATGCCCCGCAATCTACGATGGATATTCATGCCGGTGCTGCTGATGGCGCTGGTGGTCGGGTTTGGCGCGCAGGCCGGTGACGTGGTGTTGACCAATAACAGCGGCACCACCAGCACGCGCTGGTTTATCAGCGGTGAGCCAACGCTGGTGATGACCGGGTTTGACCTTCAGGGGAAGGGCGTCTCACTGCCCACCCGCTTGGATAAGGTCAGCATCAACGTGCGCCGCGCTATGCCGGGTAACCCGGTAGAGGTGGTGGTCTATCAAGACGCTGACGGCGGTTCGCCCCAGAATGCCACCCTTATTAAGCGCCAGACGGTGGACATCACCACCACCGGCGTCTATACCGTGACATTTGATGCGCCGGTGAGCGTCACCCAGCGCTTTTTGTGGGTTGGGTTCTACCTGCCAGTTGATTTCGAGTTCTTCGCTGACACGGCTGGCTCGTCGGTGCTGACCTACTGGGCGTGGACGCCGGGAACGGTGTTCGACCTGAACAACCTCGCGTCGGCGCGCACTTTTGGCCCGGCGGACGGCAGCGCGCCGGTCAACATCAACATGCAGGGCAATGCGCGTATCACCGCTGAACTGATTACCGGCAGCGGGACTTCGACGCCCGGCACGACCGACCCCGACCTCATCACTCAGATTGTCGGCGACCCCAACACCAACCTCGACCCGCTGGTGCGCTATCGCGAGTGCCGGAGCGTGGCCTACGACAACGACGATGTGGTGCTGACCTACCGTGACAGCCTCGACTTCTACTGCAAGGTCGTCCCCGGTTTCCTCAGCCCGGCGACGCCTGAGGGCTATGTCCGGCGCGGCCTGTTGTTCGACGTGTTTGTGTTCGGTGCGCCTGCTGGGGCAGAGTTCATCGAGTTCCCGGTCACGCACTGCATCAACGCCAACGAGGACATCCGTGGCAGCGCGGTTTTGGGCGTGGCCTACGGCGCGCCGCGCCAGTGGGAGATTCTGCCGTCAGTGCGCTTCAACAACCGCATCTGTGCGGAAGTCAAGCGTATGGGGTTCATGTCCATCTTCACGGTTGAGTAGCGGTTGTTTTCTCTGAATTAAGTCAGAAGGCAAGGTTTTTCCATGCGGATTGAGACCAATGACGCACTGGTGCAGCGCAACCGGCGTCTCTCGCAGTACCTGTTTTTCGGGACGCTGGGGGTGCTGATATTGGGCTTCGTGTTGGTGAATGGGCAGGCGTTCTTCCCCCAGTTGGACACGCAGACGGCTACGTTGGTCAGTTTTGTGCTGCCGCTGGTGGTGCTGCCAGTCTCGTTCATCTTCACCGTCCTCTCCATCCGCATGACCAACCTTTGGATGCGCGTGCCGCGCCCGGAAAAGGTGCTGGACGATAACCTCAAGGGCATTGGCAAACAGGCCGTGCTGTACAACTACTACCACCTTCCGGCGCGGCACGTCCTGATTACCCCGGCGGGTGTGGTGGCGATGGTCACACGCTACCAGAACGGTCGGTTTACGGTGAAGGGGGAGAAGTGGAAGGCGCACCGCAGCCCGGTCGGGCAGTTGTTCTCATGGCTGCGGATGGACGGCATCCTCGACCCGACGGTGGAGGCCAACGTCGCCGCGCAGCACGTCGATAAGCTGCTGGCCGACATCAATCCTGATGTGCCGGTCTATCCGGTCGTGTTGTTCACTGACCCCCGCGCGGAGCTGACGATTGAAGCCCCCACCGTCCCGGTGCTGTATGTCTATAACAAGCGTTTCCCCAACCTCAAGGACTTTGTAAAGTCACTGCCTAAGACCGAGCATGTCCTCACGCCCGACCAGATTGCCAAGTTTGAGGCCAAGTTCATGCGGGGGTGAGGGGATAGTAGTTTACCCCCCATCCCCTAACCCCTTCCCCCACAAGGAGGGAAGGGGAATCTGGTAAGACCTAACGCAAAATCTGACCCGTTCAGCGTCAAAATCGATTCCTTTTCGCCCAAAACCATCATACCCGCAACACCCTTCCCTCCTTGTGGGGGAAGGGCCGGGGATGGGGGGCTGATTGGTTATCACAAATCTCTCTATTGATTTGTAAAACTGTCAATTCATAACTGCATTTAGGTTTTTACCCTTATTTCCCACCTCCAAGAGGGCATTGAACCCATGTCTGCCCCGCTGACCTTAGCTGCGCCGACCCCCGATTTACGGATTATCCCGGTGGCGCGGATGCTCCCGCACGAAGAACATGACAGCCAGCGCTCGCTCCCGCTGATGGACAGCCTTCGTAAAGCCGAATATTTCCTCAATCCGCCGATTGTGGCGGCCATTGACCCTGCCGACCCCGACACCGATTATGTCATCCTTGATGGCGCGAACCGGCACTACTGTTTCAGCGCGCTGGGCTGGCCGGACATCCTCGTACAGGTGGCGGGTTACGGCAGTCCGTGGTTGCACCTCGACGTGTGGGGCCATGTCATCAGCGGGTGGCAGATGGCGACCTTCATGATGCAGCTCAGGGGTATCGAGGCGCTGGAGGTCATCGACGTGCCGGTCGATTACCCGCTGGCGCGCTTGGCTGTCCCCGATGG
Organism: Anaerolineae bacterium; assembly: GCA_025454725.1. Taxonomy (GTDB): domain Bacteria; phylum Chloroflexota; class Anaerolineae; order Aggregatilineales; family Phototrophicaceae; genus Flexicrinis. The sequence continues at coordinate 31,095 of JALONW010000005.1, read as the reverse complement.
GCGAACATTCAGCTTCCACACGACGGCACGCGGCCTGCACGAGCGCAACGCCGTCCTGCGCGAGGTTGTGCGTCTCTATCAGCGACAGGCCAACCTCAACCGGACGGCACAGCACGACCCAGCGCTGGTTTTCCCTGATTACCCCGACGCAACCGGATTGATGCTGTTCCCCCCGTACCAGCCGCATGATATTATCGAGGCGGCGGTGCAGCGCGCCTTCCTGCCGCCGGGCATCAGCCGACACGTCATCCAAGGGCGGGCGATTCGCCTCAATTACCCGATGGCTGCGGTGATTGAACCCGGCGTGCCGCTGGCCGAAAAGAACGTCGCGCTGCGCCAGTGGACTCAGCGGCGCTTTGCCAACCGGCAGGTGCGGTATTATGCTGAGGCGACCTACCAGTTTGACGAATGAAGCGACGAGACATATGGAAGGGAACGCTCAATGACGCTTTCGACCCGTGACGCGCTCAAACAGACCCAGTTGGTGTCGGATGATGGGCGCTATGTGTTGGTGAAGCTGCCTGCGGCGGCGATTATGGCGGCGGCGGGGGTGCTGGCTGAGGTCGGCAGCCCATTCAGCGCGCTGATTGTGGACAAAGACGAGGTGACGCTGGTCATCCCGGACGAGGCGGTCGAGGAATTCGAGAAGCGGCTGATGGGCGCGGAGGTCAGCCCGGCGGGCTACCGCTTGATTACGTTCGACGTGGTGCTTCCGCCTGATTTGGTCGGGTTTATGGCGGCGATTAGTGCGGCGTGCGCCCGCGCCGGTGTGAGCATCGTGCCGCTGGGCGCGTTCAGCCGTGACCATATCCTCGTGGCCGAAACCCAGTTCGACGCAGCCATCGATGCGCTCAAAACTTTGATTGAACAGGCTTAACCCATGGATATCCCATTGTTCGACATGGGCGGCGCGCCCCAACCGCGCAGCCGCGTGACCATCGAGTCGGTGGCCGTCACCCCGTACCCTGACCGTTTTCGGGTGTTCGTCGAGGTCAAGGTGACACCGTTTTTGGAGCGCCCCAACCTGATTTTGACGCTGCACGATGACGACGACAAGCTGGTGAGCGAATTAAATATCATCGAGACCATGCACAACGCCATGGAGTTCACCATGCACATCCGGGGCAAGCAGGAACCCGCCGGGGCGTATGCCCTGACGGTTGAACTGTTCTACGAGACTCGCAACCCGCCGCAGCATACCGAGGTGGTCGGCTTCATGATTCCCGAATATGACCCCACAGAGGCATGGACCGACGATTACAGCGACGTTGACGAACCGCCCGCCGACGGCGATGAGGGCGCTGCGCCATGATTGAGCGGGTGTGGCTGACGCCGACGCTGGCGAAAGAGGTGGCCGACCACGCCCGCGCTGCTTATCCCGCCGAGTGCTGTGGGGTGTTGGCCGGACGCGGCGGCGATGTGCTGCGCGTCATCCCGGTCGAGAACGTGAGCGATACGCCGGAGAGCGCTTTTGCGATGTCTCCGGCGGGGCTGGCGAGCGCGCTGGTCAGCCTAGAACGCGAGGGGCTGGCGCTGGTCGGGTTCTACCACTCGCACCCCAAGACCCCGCCGATTCCGTCGGGGCGTGATATTGCGGGATCACATTACCCAGACGCGGCGCAGCTCATCGTCAGCTTGGAAGGCGGCGAGGCAGTGGTCGCGGCGTGGCGGATAGGGGTGGGGGAGGTGCAGCGGCTTGATTTATTCATTCAGTCTGCGCGCCCCGACGATTCGCAGGTTGAGCCGCTGATGCTGACCCCATTTCAACGTATAATGGTGGTCGTCAGTGGTGTCGTGGCGGTCTTGGTGGTGGTCGTGACGGCGCTGGCGCTGCTGCCCCCGCCGCCGGAACTCCCGCTGAACTAAGCCGTTTAGTCTTGTGACGCTACCGCTGCCCTCCAGTGGTCGGGGAGGCGGGCGACCCGTCCCTCGCTGTCAATGCAGATGTGTTTGGTCTGGCCGCTGACATGAAGTTCGCCGGTCTGTGAGTCGGTAATCTCGTAGCCCCACGTCAGGCCGCGGCTGGCGATGTCCTCAATCCATGTGCGGATGGTCAGGCGCTGCCCATACACGGCAGGTTTGATATAGCGCGAGTGGACTTCGACCACCGCTAAGAACAGCCCCTCATGCTCAAACTGGGCGTAGTTTGACCCGCGCTGGCGCATGTAGTCGCTGCGCCCCTCCTCGAAATAAACAATATAGCTGGCGTGGTGGACAATCCGCATGGCGTCGGTCTCGGCGTAGCGGACGTAGAAGCTGGTCTCAGAGACGAAACGGTCGGTCGGTGGCATGGGCGTTCGGCGCTCCGTGTGCAGGTATCGGTTTCCCATCAGAAGCATAGACCAGCCCGCTGCGCCGTGCAACGCTTAACTGTTCGATGAGCGCCGCCGAAAAAACTGGCGGGGCGGCGTTGACCATCCGTTATAATCAGAAGTGATGAAAGTGGAGTGGTGGGTGATGAGGGTGTTTGTCAATACGCCACACATGAAAATGGGGCAGAAGGGCGCAGCGCGCTGCGCCCCTACAGCCGAAAACAGTCGTTCGACGGGTTGGTTTTGGGTCGCCAAGACGGGACATTGATGTAGGGGCGAGGCTTGCCCGCCCGCTGAAACCATGCCCGCCAAGATGGTGTGTTTTGCAAACACCCCTACAGCCCGCCTCTTTTGACGATAATTTTGGAGCGATAATCTGATGAGACAGTGGTTGATGTGGTTTGGGCTGGCGCTGCTGCTGGCTGTCCCAGTCGGCGCGCAGGACACGCCCGACCCGTTCGCGCCGTATGAGGGCATCCCGGCCACGCGCACCGAGGACGGCGCTTTCGTGCTGGGCGACCCCGATGCGCCGATTACCTTCGTGGAGTTTGGCGATTTTATGTGTCCGCACTGCCAGAATTATCACTCGGTGACGGAACAGTTCATCGCGGATTATGTGCGGACGGGGTTGGCGCGCTTCGAGTACCGGCTGTACCCAGTCGTCCACCCGACCTATTCCAGCTACACGGCGCAGCTTGCCGAGTGTGCCGATGACCAGTTGATGGGTGGGTTCTGGCCGGCCAGCAACGTGCTGTACCGCCTCGCCACCGCCGACCAGATTGGTCCCAGCACCGCCGAGAATCTGGCGGAGGAATTGGGCATCAGTGCCGAGAAGCTGGACACCTGCGCCAGTGAAGCCCGCCAGTTCGAGGTGGACCTCGACCTCGGTGAGTCGATAGGCGTTAGCGGCACCCCAGCGACCCTGTTCCGCACGGCTGACGGGGAACTAGGCTGGGCGTTTATTGAGGGAGAGATGATTAACCGGGGTGGTCTGCCGTTGGAAATCATTGAGTTGATTGTCAACGCCGATGACCCGGAAAGCCTGCTGCTCGTCCCGCGCTCGATGCTGGCGGCGCTGACCGAACCCGTGACCGAGGAAACGGTTTGTGCCGCCCCTTGCTGGTTCGGCATCACGCCCGGCGAGACCGAGTTTGCGGGCGTGGCTGACCTGATTCGCGCCGACAGCCAGTTTTTTGAGATTAGCGAGGAAGCCACCGAGGGCGAACGGTCGGTAAGCTGGCTCAGCTACGGCAGCACCATTAACCAGCCCAATTTTGTCCTGTCGGACGGCGATGGGCTGGTCGATGTCATCTCGATTATCGAGTATGCGCCGTTCCGCCTCGGTGAGGTGGTCGAGGCGCAGGGCGAACCTGATTTTGCGCTGGGTTTCCCAGACGGCGAGGCGGGGACGGTGTTCTACCTGTTCTTTGAGACTGAATCGACGCTGGTGCTGTCGTTCATCCCGGCGGGTGAACCGTTCGACGCAGAAAGCCCAGTCATCGGCGCGCAGTTCATCACCCCGGCGCGCATGTCCGAGCTGGTGGCCGAGACCTCGCCAGTATCATGGACGGGCTACGACGGGTTTGACAGCTACCTGCCTTAAACCCGGTCGAGGTGCTGGCGCAGGAATTGGGCGATGTCGTCCAGCGAGTGCTGTGCCTGCGACATCTTGAGGTAAAGCTGCCAGACATGCCACATGGTTGGGTAAATTTCGAGGCGGGTGATGACGCCCGCCTCGTGTGCCAGCGCCGCCATCTCGACCGAATCTTCGCGCAGGACTTCATCTTCGCCGCAGTGGAACAAAATGGGCGGCAGGCCGCGCCAGTCACCGAAGATGGGCGAAATCAGCGGGTTGCGCGGGTCACTATCAGCGACATAAGCCCGGTTGTAGGTGCGCCCCGCCCGTGGGTGCAGCAGCGGGTCGCGGGTGTTTTCCCACAACCCGCCGCGCTCTGACGCGAAACTGCCGACCGCCGACAGGCTGGCCGCTGCTGCCGGGAGCGCGCCGCCGCTGTCGCGCTGGGTCATCAGCGTGGTGAGGGTGAGGTTGCCGCCCGCTGAGTCACCGGCCATGACCACGTTTTTGGCGGCGAAGCCCTGCTTCAGCACCCAGCGGTAAGCCGTTACACAGTCATCCAGCGGCGCGGGGAAGGGGTGCTGCGGCGCGACCCGGTAATCGACCATCAGCGCCCGCACGCCCAGCTTGAGCGCCAGTTCTGCCACCATTTCGAGGTGCAGCGAGGTTACGCCATAGACGAAGCCCCCGCCGTGAAGGTAGACCAGCGCTTTGTCTGAGGTAGACCAGCGCCTTATCGGGCGGGCTGCCGTCGGGGATGAGCCACTCACACGGTACACCATCAGCGGAAACCGTCTGCCGAGTGATGCTCGCTGGGAGTTTCACCCGGTCTACGCCCAGCCGAATCAGCCAGCGTGAGATGGGCAGGGGGAGGTAGGCGTTGACGAAGCGCACGAACGGTAGCGCGGCGCGGGCTTCTTTTTCGGCAGGGGAGACGGTCATTTGGGCAGCAGCTCCTTCATCTTGTTGTACATAAAGCGGGTGGCGTAGCCGGGGTTGAGCCGGTACAGGACGTTCATCAGCTTAGAGTCGTTGCCGACGTAGACTTGGAACTTGTCGCGCTCCATCGCGTCCACCATCATCTTGGCCGCTTCTTGCGCCGAGGTGGTCGGGAAACTTTGCGCCGCCGATGTATTGGTCTGGATAAGGCGCTCCATATTGACGCCGGAGTTTTTGCTGATGTTGGTGGCGATTGCGCCGGGGAAGACCACCGTCACGCGGACGTTGGTGTCGGTCAGTTCGGAGTATAACCCCTCACTCAACAGTTTGACTGCCGCCTTCGACGCGCCGTACAGCGTCTGACCGGGGACGGGGAAGAAGCCGCCCATACTCGACACGTTGACGATGTGGGCCGCAGGGCGCTGCAACAGGTGGGGCAGGAAGGCCTTGGTCATGTAGAGGACGCCGTAGAGGTTGACGTGCAGCACGCGCTCGATGGCCTCATCATTCAGGTCGTTGAGCCGGACGAACGGCTGGATAATCCCAGCGTTGTTGATGATACCATCGACCGCACCGTGCGCCGCGATGACCGCCGCTGGGAGCGCTTCGACCGCCGCTTTGTCGGCCACGTTCAGGACGTGCGTGCTGACCTTTGCGCGCTGTTCGCCCAGCGTGTCAGCGGTCGCTTTGAGGGTGTCGGGGTTCAGGTCAACGATGGCGACCCGCGCCCCACGCTTGAGGAGTTCATGCACCAGCGCCTGACCAATCCCACTGCCGCCGCCAGTGACAACGATGGTTTTCCCGTTCACCTTCATGATATTTCTCCTTTTTCACCCATGGATGACGCCACCGCCCACCCCGCAAACAGGGTGTGGCTGACGGCGGCCACCAGCTCATCTGCTGAATATTGGCCGCTGGTCAAAAACTGTTCATAGTCATTGAGAGAGAGTAACCCGATAAACGTCGTCACCATGAGGGGGGTTGGCACGGTGGGGCTGAGTTCACCCGTGCGCTTGCCTTCCTCAAATAGCGAGGCGATGCGCGCCATGACCTCATCGACGCGGGCGCTGAGGTTGGCGCGTTTTTGGATGAGGGTTTTGGTCAGGGTGATGGTATCGGGCAGTTCGGCCAGCAGGCGGCGCTCAGTCTGGATGCTGCCGTAAGCCTGCGCGAGGATGCGCTCTAGGCGCGCTCGCACCGTCCCCGGCTGGCTGATGACCGCATCGACCAGCGCGAGAAATTCGACAATTTGCTGCTCGATGAGCGCCGTAAGCAGGTCTTCTTTGCTGGCGAAATGTAGGTAGACGGTCCCTTTGGAGATGCCCACCCGCGCCGCAATCTCGTCAATTGAGGTGGCGTAGTAGCCTTTTTCAATCAAGAGGGCGTTGGCCGTCCGCAGGATGAGCGCCGCCCGTTCCTCGCGCTGGCGCTGTTTAAGCGAGTGTTTGGGTGGGTGGGTCGGCTGTGTGTTGTCCATGTTGGCCTGTCTGTGAACACTGGTTCAAAAAATGACTTTATAGTCAATATTTTACCACAGGTTCAGGCCAACATAAATAAGGCCACCCCCGTCCATCGATAGGGGTGGCCTGTATAGGGGCGCAGTTGGCTGTTATTTGCCGTGGCGTTTGACCAGTTCGGCGCGCACATCGTCCAGTGATAGGCCGAGGTCGGCCAGCAGCACCAGCAGGTGATACATCAGGTCGGCGGCCTCGCTGATTTGGCGTTCGGCGTCCTGCGCCAGCGCCGCCACGACCACTTCCACGGCTTCTTCGCCGACTTTTTGGGCGATTTTCGCCCGACCTGCGTCAAACAGACTGTTGGTGTAGCTCCCGGCGGTGGGGGTGTCCTTGCGCGTCTGAATCAGCGCTTGCAGGGTGTTGAGGATGTCATCGCTCATGGGTGGGGTTAAGCCTTCCGTTCAAAGTCACTGAGGTCACGGTAAAAACAGGTTTCCGCGCCGGTGTGGCAGGCGGGGCCGGTCGGTCTGACACGCACCAACAGCGCGTCGGCGTCACAGTCCGGAGAGATGCTGACGATGTCCTGCGTGTGGCCGCTGGTCTCGCCTTTGTGCCAGAGCGCTTGGCGGCTGCGGCTCCAAAACACGGTCTGACCGATTTCCAATGACCGGCGCAGCGACTCGGCGTTCATGTAGGCCAAGGTCAGCACTGCGCCGCTGTCGGCATCCTGAACGATGGCCGGGATAAGGCCGTCTTTGTCCCACTTCAGCCCGTCGAGGCCGACGGTTTCGCGCAGGTCGCTCATGAGGCCGTCTCCCAGCCGGTCATGCGGGTGGGGACGCCGCGCCCGTTCAGGTAAGTTTTGAGGTCACCGACACGCAGCTCGTTAAAGTGGAACAGCGAGGCGGCCAGCGCTGCATCTGCGCCGCCGACCGTCAGCGCATCGTAGAAATCTTCGGCCTTGCCCGCGCCACCCGACGCGATGACCGGGATGGTGACGGCATCGGCAATCGCCCGCGTTAGCGCAAGGTCATAGCCCGATTTCGTCCCATCTTTGTCCATCGACGTGAGCAGGATTTCGCCCGCGCCGCGCTTTTCACATTCCTGCGCCCATTCGACGGCATCCAGTCCGGTCGAGACACGCCCGCCGTTGATGTGGACAATCCAGCGCCCATCGACTAATTTGGGGTCAATCGCCACAACGATGCACTGCGCGCCGAAACCCCACGCGCCCGCGTTAATCAGGTCGGGTGTTTTGACGGCTGAACTGTTGATAGAGACCTTGTCCGCGCCCGCCAACAGGGTGGCTCGGATGTCCTCAATGGTGCGGATGCCGCCACCGACGCAGAACGGGATGAACACGGTGTCGGCCACGCGGCGCACCATGTCGAGCATGGTATTACGCCCCTCGTGCGATGCGCCAATGTCGAGGAACACCAACTCATCCGCGCCTTCGCGGTCATAGACGGCGGCCTGCTCGACCGGGTCGCCCGCGTCGCGCAGATTGACGAAATTGACGCCTTTGACCACACGCCCATCGTGGACATCGAGGCAGGGGATAATCCGTTTTGCCAGCATGATTTTGTCTAAGCCTCCTGTGTCGGTTGAGCGGCGGCCAGCGCCGCGCCGAGGTCGAGTGCGCCGGTGTAGAGCGCCATGCCGATAATCGCACCGGCCACGCTGCCACTGCGCGCTAGGGTCTCAATTTCCGCGAGCGTGCTGACGCCGCCTGAGGCGATAACCTGCAAGCCGGTCTCGCGCCCCAGCGCTACGGTCGCCTCGACGTTTGAGCCGGTCAGCGCGCCGTCACGAGAAACGTCGGTGTAGAGCGCGTGACGGACACCCGCCGCCGCCATCTGCTGGCCTAGGGCGGTCGCTGTCACGTCGGTGACGGTCTGCCAGCCGTGGGTGGCGATGCGCCCGTCCTTCGAATCAAGTCCGACACATACCGCCTCTGCGCCGTGCTGTGCCAGCGCCGCGTAAACCAGTTCGGGGTTTTGGATGGCGATTGTCCCCAGCACTACTCGCGACGCTCCGGCAGATAAGGCGCGGGTGATGTCATCGGCGGAGCGCAGGCCACCGCCGAACTGGACGCGCCCGCCCAGCTTGGCGATGGCTTCCATGACGGCGAGATTACTGTTGGCCTCGGCGAACGCGCCGTCGAGGTTGACGACGTGCAGCCACACCGCGCCCGCGTCCAGCCAGCGCTGGGCGACCGCGACGGGGTCGGTGCTGAAGGTTGTCTGTTGGTCGGGGCGGCCTGCGCGCAGGCGGACGACCTGACCGCCGCGCAGGTCGATGGCGGGATAGATAATCATGGGGTGTAGGCCTTTCCGGGCAGGTTCAGGTAATTTTGCAGCAGGCGCAAGCCGGTCTGTTGACTCTTTTCGGGGTGAAACTGTACGCCGTAGACGTTATCGCGCTGGACAGCGACACAGAACGGTTCACCGTAAGTCACGGTGGCGGTCGTGTCGGCCGGGTCGGCAGGGACACAGTAATAGCTGTGGACGAAATAGGCGTAGGCGGGCGTGGTCAGCCCGTCCAAAATGGGCGACGGACGGCAAGCGTCGATCTGGTTCCACCCCATGTGGGGGACTTTCAGGCCGGGTCGGTTCTCGAAGCGGGTGACGCGACCCGGCAAAATACCCAACCCGGCGTGGTCGCCCATCTCGTCGCTGGAGTCGAATAAAAATTGCATCCCCAAGCAGATGCCGAGGTAAGGCGTCCCTGCCGCGACCGCCGCCCGGATGGGTTCGACCAATCCCTGCGCGTGAAGCTGCTGCATCCCTGCGCCGAACGCACCAACACCCGGCAGGATGAGCTTATCCGCGCCCACGAGGTCATCGGGGGTGCGCGCCAGATGCATGTCTTTTAATCCGAGATGGCCAAGCGCGTGCAGCACACTCGGCAGGTTCCCTGCGCCATAATCGATGACGGCCAGCATAGACGGCTCCCTGAACATAGACAAACAAAAAACGCCCCTTGTCGGACACAAGGAGGCGCTCGGTGACGAGGTACGCGGCAGACGCTCAGTCCAACAGTGGTGTGTGGGCTTTTGCGTGGTGATGGTGGAGGGTGTAAATCGTCATCATGGTGCTGAGTATAGCGCTGGTCGTGGGGGTTTGTCAACGCGGTGGGAGAGGTCTTTTTTCGCCACTGTGGATAGCGCGTTGCCCGGCGACTTGGTAAAGTCTGCGGATAATGTTGTATTGGCCTAACAGCCAGCCGCGAAAGGGAAGCCCAAATCCATGAACATCCTGCATATCTTATTCGCTCTCGTGTATGGGGTGGTCGTCGGGGCGGTGGCAAACGCGCTGGCCGATGAACTGCCGTACCGACGCAAACCGACCATGCCACGCTATCCAGACGGCGAGCGCCGTACCGGGCTGGCGATGTCTGGGCTGTTTGCGTTTATGTTGGGCAAACGCGCTTCGTCGCAGGGGCATAAATTAGACTGGCGTCACCCGCTGACCGAACTACTAGCCATCGCGCTGACATTGGTCACACTCTACGCCGCCGACCAGTACCAGATGCCGTTCGTTCAGGTGGCGTTTTGGGTGATTTATGTGGCGTTCTTCACGCTGGTGGTGGTCATCGACATGGAACACCACCTGATTTTGTTCGTGGTGATTTACCCCTTCGTCGCCGTCGCGCTGCTGGACGCGCTGCTGACCGGCGTGCAGCCCGACACCTTAATCGAATCGGTCATTGGTGGGGCGGTCGGTTACGGGGTGTTTTTCCTGCTGTTCAACGGCGGCGCGCTGTTTGCGTATGTGTTGGGACGGCTGCGCGGCCAAGAAATTACTGAGGTGGCGTTTGGCTACGGTGATGTGATGCTGGCGGGTGTGGTTGGCCTGATTTTGGGTTGGAAGGCGTTCCTGTTTGCGATGGTGGCGACCATCTTGTTGGGCGCGGTCGGCGCGCTGGTGATTATCGTCTACCAGCGCGTCTTCCGAGGCGGCTACAGTGCGTTTGGCGCGATGCCGTATGGGCCGTATATCGTGGCCGGGGCTATGCTGGTGATGCTGTTTCCAAATGAGACGGTTGCGTTTCTGGTGCCTGCTGCGGTCGGCGTTCTATGATGCCCGCGCCCAGCACCCGGTCGCCGTCGTACATCACCGCGCCCTGACCGGGTGTAATGTCACGCAGTGGGTTGTCAAAGCGAATGTGGACGCGCTCGCCGTCGTCCAGCGGGGTAATCCATGCATCGGCGGGTGTAGACTTATAACGGATTTTGACTTGTGCGCGGATTGCCCCATCCGGCGCGTGACCGCTAATCCACGACACGCGGTGGGCGGTGAGGTCATCGCTGCCGAGCTGCTCACGCGGGCCGACAATCAAGGCGTTGCGTGCTGGGTCGGAATCGATGACGAACAGCGGGACAGCGCCGTAAACGTTCAACCCCTTGCGCTGGCCGACCGTGTAATTGGCGAGACCGGTATGTTCCCCAACCGGCGTCCCGTCTTGCAGCACAATCTGACCCGGCGTGAGCGCTTCGGGGGCATACTCGCGCAGGAAACGGCGGTAATCTCCGTCGCCTAAGAAGCACAGGTCTTGGCTGTCAGCCTTGCTGGCGGTCGGCAGGCCAAAACGGGCGGCGATTTCGCGCACCTGCGGCTTAGGGTAGCCGCCGATGGGGAACAGCGTGTGCGCGAGATGTTCTTGGGTCAGCACGCTCAGGACATAACTCTGATCTTTGGCCTCGTCTAATCCCTTGCGAAGCTGATAGGTTCCATCGGCGTCCTGTGTGACGCGGGCATAATGCCCGGTCGCCAAGTAATCGGCATCAATGGCGCGGGCGTTCTCGTACAGCCACGTAAAGCGGATGTGCCGGTTACACTCGATGCACGGGTTGGGCGTCAGCGCCTTGCGGTGCATGTCGAGGAAATACTCGACGATATAGGCGCGGAAAACGTCTTTGGTGTCCAGCACGTAGAACGGGATTCCCAGTTTATCTGCGATGCGGCGCGCATCGTCGAGCTGTTCGGGCGTGCAGCATCGGTTGTGGGTGTTGCAGCTTGCGTCTACCGTCTCCTCGGCCCACAATTTCATCATCATGCCGATGACTTCGTAGCCTTGTTCGACCAGCAGCGCCGCCGAGACTGAGCTGTCAACGCCGCCGCTCATGGCGACCACGACGCGCTTGGGAGTATTGGATGTGTTGTCTGTCATGGGTTAGTACCTTCGCCAGTTCTCATGAGTGTGTTTAGGGGTGGTGTTGTAGCCCTCATCCCCCGCCCTTCTCCCTCAGGGAGAAGGGTGTTTATTTCGACCTTTGACATCCGTCGCATCTGGTATCGTTTTATGTCAGGCTGGATTCCCCTCTCCATGAGGGAGAGGGGTTAGGGGTGAGGGCTGATAATTTGTCCGCTATCACCGAAAAATGTGCTTACTTGTCGGATTGAAAGGACTGCTTCTCAAGATGCAAACATTTTCGCCAATGCGCGCAGTTTTTCGACCGAGGCGCGCACGGTTTCGACTGCATAGGTGATGTCGTCGGCGGTGGTGTGGTGGCCGACCGTTAAGCGCAAGCTGCCGGTGGCGTCCTCCGGCGAATAGCCCATCGCCAACAGAACTCCAGACGGTTCTGGGTTGCCGGTCTTACACGCCGAGCCGCCGCTGGCCGCCACCCCGCGCATATCGAGGTGCATCAGCAGTTTGCTGCTGTCCACGCCACGCACGATGAATGAGGCATGTGAGGGAAGACGCTGCTCGCGGTGACCGGTCAGCAGTACGTCGGGAACACGGGTCAGAATGCCGTCGATGAGCAGGTCACGCATGGCGCGGTAATGGGCGGTGCGTGCTTCACGCTCGGCGTGGGCGATTTCGAGCGCCTTGGCCATGCCGACGATGAAGGGCGTGTTGTGTGTGCCAGCGCGCCGCCCGCGCTCATGCGAACCACCCGCCTGCGCCGACACGAGGTCGAGGCCGTCGCGGATGTACAGCGCGCCAACACCCTTTGGGCCGTAAAATTTGTGCGCCGACAGCGACATCAGGTCAACGCCCAGCGCCTGCACGTCGAGGTTGAGCTGACCAGCGGCCTGCACCGCGTCGGTGTGGAACAGCGCCCCGCGAGTGTGGGCCAGCGCCGCCAATTGGGGGATAGGCGCGACCGTCCCGACCTCGTTGTTGGCATAAATCACGCTGACGACGGCGGTATCGTCACGCAGGTGGGCGGCGAGGTCTTCGGGGTCAACCCACGCCTCGGACGAGACGGGGAGGAAGGTCGCTTTGAAGCCCTGAAGCCCGGCCATCTGCTTGATCGGTGCGCTGACCGCGCTGTGTTCGACCGGCGTGGTGATGAGGTGCGCGCCTTTGCCGTGGGCGCGCTGCATCCAGCCCGCGCCGCGCACTGCGAGGTTATCGGATTCACTGCCGCCGCTGGTGAAGACGATTTCAGTCGGTTTGCAGTTCAGCACGCGGGCGATGCTCTCGCGGGCGTCTTCAATCGCCATCTCGGCTTTTCGGCCAAAGCTGTGCGACGATGACGAATTGCCGTAGACCTCGCTGAAATAGGGCATCATCGCTTCGACCACTTGGGGGTCGCAGGGGGTCGAAGCGGAGTGGTCGAGGTAGACGGTGCGCGGCGCTGGCATGACAATGTTCCTTTTGAACGAATTACTTTGCTCCTGACCTTTGATTGTAACCCCGAAAAAGCGGCATGTCAGGGCAATTTATCCAATAGCGTACACAGGGGGTTTGCGGTAGAGTCTCCCGTGTTAGTGTTTACATACACGGGGGAAAGACACCTATTATGGCGACCATCAGTAAAATCCACGGGCGCGAAGTCCTCGATTCGCGTGGCAACCCGACTGTCGAAGTTGACGTGACGTTGAGCGACGGTGCGTTTGGGCGTGCCATCGTCCCCAGCGGCGCATCGACCGGTGAACATGAGGCGCTCGAACTGCGCGACGGTGATAACCCGCGCTACGGCGGGAAGGGCGTTCTCAAGGCGGTTGAGGCGGTGAATACCGTCATCGCCGAGGGGCTGGCCGGGGCGAATCCGTTCAATCAGGTGGCAGTTGACCAAACTATGCTGGCGCTGGACGGCACGCCGACCAAGAGCAAGCTGGGCGCGAACGCAATTCTGGGCGTGTCGATGGCCGTGGCGCACGCTGCCGCCGCCAGCCGCGGCCTGCCGCTGTATGCCTACCTCGGCGGCGTCCATGCCCACGTTCTGCCCGTCCCGATGATGAACATCATGAACGGCGGCAAGCACGCCGTTGGCAGCACCGACTTCCAAGAGTTCATGGTGATGCCCGTCGGCGCGAAGTCGTTCCGTGAAGCGGTGCAGATGGGCGTGGAAATCTATCAGGCGCTCAAGAAAATCTTGCACAAGAAGGGCATGGCAACCACAGTCGGCGACGAGGGCGGTTTCGCCCCCAGCCTCGGCAGCAACCAAGCCGCGCTCGACGTGATTATGGAGGCCATCCATGCCAGCGGTTACAAGGCGGGTGAAGAAATCTTCATCGCGCTTGACCCGGCTACCTCGGAAATTTACAAGGACGGCAATTATCACCTCGATATTGAAGGTAAGGTCCTCAGCGGCGAGGAGATGGTCGAGTTCTGGGCGAACTGGGCGGCGAATTACCCCATCATCTCGCTGGAAGACGGCTTGGCCGAGAACGATTGGGCCAACTGGTCGCGCTTGGTTGCCAAGATCGGCGACAAGGTGCAGATCGTCGGTGACGACTTGCTTGTGACCAACGTCGAGAAGGTCAAGCGTGCCATCAAGGAAAAGGCGGCCAACTCGCTGCTGTTCAAGGTCAACCAAATCGGTTCGCTGACCGAGGCATTGGCCGCCGCCCAACTCAGCCAGCGCCACGGCATGACGGTCGTCACCAGCCACCGCAGCGGCGAGACCGAGGACAGCACCATCGCTGACCTCGCGGTGGCGATGAACGCAGGTCAGATTAAGACCGGCGCGCCTGCCCGTACTGACCGCGTGGCGAAGTACAACCAACTGCTGCGGATTGAGGAGCAGCTCGGCAGTGCGGCTAAGTACGCCGGTCGCGCCGCGTTCCCGAATCTCGGCATGGCGTTGGATTAGCATATAGAGAAACCATATAACGCGACCGGCGGACAGCATGTGTGCGGTTTGAAAAATAAATGCGGAGATTCGGGATAATCCATCAGCGGACGCCCTGTTGGGCGTCCCTACAGCCTAACCCGAATTGTAGGGACGCGCAACGGCGCGTCCGCCATCTGAAATCCGTATTCGTTTGTAAAACTGCATGTGTATGCTGTCCGTTGGTCGATGAATTATCGGGCGCAGAATTGACGCCTGCGGCAATATTCGGGTACAATCCGGTGTGTAAGCCCTCGTAGCTCAGTGGATAGAGCAGTCGCCTTCTAAAATCATTTTGGGCGCTGGTGGGGAAACCTGTCAGATGTAAGCTGTCAAAGTCGGTGAAAGCTACAGAGTATGCTCTTTAACAATTGCATTCGCTTGAAGTAAACCGTTGTCAAACTCCCAGTGACAATTGGGACAGAGTGCAACCAAATTTTCTAGAGAATTTACTATGTTTAAAGGTGTTTCTTCTGGAAATGATTTGATTGCTTGAATATGACATACTTCAACATGTTTGTCATAGCCGCAATTTACGCAGACATAAGGCCGTCCTGAATTTGCGTAAATGCGTCTAGCCCAATCACGGATACGGGCGTTACGTTGATATGTTCTTTGACCATATTCTGTTATCAGAGTTGTGTCGCTCAACGTATGATTCATCTGGGCTATACGTTTTTGTTGCCAACAAGTACGGCAATATGTCCTGTTACGATGAATCGGCGTCTTGCATTCTTGACAAGTATTCACTCTTTTCCGTTTTGACTGCGCGCGATTATTATATGCCGTAGCACAAGAACGAGAACAGAATTTGGGATTTGCAGTTGGGTTGCCACAGGCGATGCAATTCATGAGCATTCTCCATGCCAATACCGAGCCAAGCTGATACGATGAGTATATCGTATTCAGAAGGTGTAGAGACTGGACGGCAGCCACCTAAACTCAGCTAGACCGAGTACGGTGAAGGTACAGTCCGCGGAGGGGTGAAAGCCCCACAAACGTGAAGCGAAAGGCCGTAGGTTCGATCCCTACCGGGGGCGCAAGTACATATAAAAAAGGCCGTGTGGCGTGAATTTCGCACCACGCGGCCTTTTTTGTTTTATCAGCCGACCGCTAACCGCCAATAGTCGTTGACCGTCTTTTGCAGCGCCTTGAGATACACGCTTGCCCTCGCATAGAACATCATGAGCGCCTCGCGATAGATATGGAACTGCACAAAGGCGGGAACTATATTTCCGTTCCCACGGTCAATCTGAGTCGTCTGCAAGTCGTCTTCAGAGAGTTTGCTGATCGTAACTTCAAATTCGTCGTCGAGAGTTCGATACCATGCGGTTAACTGGGTAATAGACAGCCCCGGTTCGGGCTGGCGCTCTTGGTACGACCAATCTTGCCGGAGCGTTTGGAATGACTCGATATACGATTGTTCCAATATGCCAATTTCCCAGCATAACCCGCCGAGGGTTGGATTGTCACCCGGCAGCTTATAAGCCAAATCTTCATCCGTCAGCGCGCCCATCAGGTCGTAACGCAGTTTTTGGGTCTCATGCAATGGAAATTCTTCTTCAATCAAGCTGTTCATGTCTGAACACTCCTTGTAAAGATAGCATCGGATAGAGAATAGCACATATATTCTATTAAAATCAAAGCGACCAATTCATGGATGCGTTATTGTTCGATGGAATCGGCTGGCTGAGGATAGAGTGAGGTTTCAGTGGTGTGTAGTTAAATCTAACGTTAATTTGGTTGTTTTAGCCGTCGATTCCGCCTATACTCAGCGTAACAGTGGGATAGATGTCCCCTTTAACCCAACGATACCTTTAACCTGTTAAACCAACGAGGTCAAAAATGGTTACTTACGCCGACCGTCCGTGGACGAAGAATTATCACCCTAATACGCCCAAGACGCTGACTTATCCCAAGATTGCGCTGCACGATTTTCTTCGCCAGACGGCGCAGCGCATCCCTAACAGCCCCGCGTTGGTGACGAGCGCCCGCCTGCCTCTGGTGGGTCGTGTCGCTCAGAACCTGACGTTCGCCGAGCTTGACCAGCAGTCTGACGCGCTGGCGGCGGCACTGGTGGAGATGGGGCTGAAGAAGGGCGACCGCGTGGTGCTGTTGATGCCCAACTGCGCCGCGTTCGTGGTCGGTTTTTACGCCGCGCTCAAGGCTGGTGGCGTCATCGCCGCCGCCAACCCGACCTACCCGGCGGATATGCTCAAGAATCAGCTTAACGACTGCGGCGCAGAGTTCGTCATTTCGCTCAGTCTGTTTTACAAGCTGGCAAAATCGGTGCAGACGGGGACGAAGGTCAAGCATGTCATCGTCACCAATGTGAAGGAGTACCTGCCGCCGCTGGCGAAGGTGCTGTTTGGCCTCGCCCGTGAGAAGAAGGACGGTCACTACGTCGAGTCGCTGGCCGAGGGCGACAAGTGGCTGCCCGACCTGCTCAAGCAGTACGCCGGGCGCAAGCCCAACGTCACCGTGACGCCAGAGGACGTGTGCCTGTTCCAGTACACCGGCGGCACGACCGGCGTTTCGAAGGCGGCTGTCGCTACCCACGCCGCGCTGGTGGCGAATGTACTTCAGCAAGAGGCGTTCCTGAGCGTGGACGGCATCCCCGGCGAGAAAGAAATCTTCCTCGGCGCGATCCCGTTCTTCCACGTGTTCGGCATGGTGGCCGTCCTGAGCATGGCGATTAAGACCGGCGCGCGGATTATCGTCGTCCCCAACGCCCGTGACATCGCTGACGTAATCGACTGCATCCACAAGTTCCAGCCGACGCTGTTCCACGGCGTCCCGGCGCTGTATAACGCCATTAACAATCACCCGAAGGTCAAGGCGGGCGAAATCAGCCTGAAATCTATCCGCGCCTGTATCAGCGGGTCTGCGCCGCTGCCACCCGCGACCAAGCAGGAATTCGAGCGCCTCAGCGGTGGCCGCCTGTTGGAGGGATTCGGCATGAGCGAAGCCCCGACCGCCAGCCACGTTAATCCACTGAACGGGACCGACCATCCCGGCTCTATCGGTCTGCCGCTGCCCGATATGGACATGCGAATCGTCAGCCTTGACGACGGCGAGACCGACCTCCCCATCGGTGAGGCGGGCGAACTGCTGATGAGCGGCCCGCAGCTCATGGTCGGCTACCACAACATGCCTGACGAGACGGCGCGTGTCATGCGTGAGCATAATGGCAAGCTGTGGCTGTATACCGGCGACATCGCCAAGATGGACGAAGAAGGTTACTTCTACATCGTGGACCGGAAGAAGGACATGGCGCTTATCGGCGGCTTCAACGTCTACCCCAACAACGTCGAGAAGGCGCTGAAGGATCACCCTGCGGTCTTGGAAGTCGGCGTGGCGGCCATTCCGCACCCCGACCGTCCGGGGCAAGAGGCGCTCAAGGCGTGGGTTGTGCTGCAACCTGAGGCGCAGGCCACCGAACAGGAACTCATCGAGTTTGCGGCCAAGACGCTCCCTCCGTATTCCGTCCCACGCCGTATCGCGTTCATCAAGGAACTGCCGAAGTCGGCGGTCGGTAAGACTCTGCGCCGTGAACTGGTGCGGATGGAAATGGAAGGCAGCAAGCAGTAGGGTAGGGTGACTTGGGCGCAGTGCGCTGCGCCCAAGTCCCAAAAACAGCGCCCATCACGGATTTACCGTGATGGGCGCTTCTTATTTTGGACCGGGGGCGATTTAACCGCGTGCGCTGAAGACCGCGATGTACAGCGGGATGAGGCAGGTCACGGCAACCACCGCCAGCACCGCCAGCGCCAGTGTCACCGGGTCGAATAGGCCGCGTGTTGGGATAGGTTCGCTGGCCTGCGGGGACATTGGGCGGCTGTTGTAGTAGTTTGGGTCAACCATCGGCGGCTGCGGCGGCTGTACAGCGGGTGAAACCGGCTGAGACATCCGTGGCATCTGCGGGCGGACGGGCTGCATCGGCGGCTGGTACGGGTCGGGCGCAGGGCTGACGCGCTGGGTCATCACGTCCGAGACGACCGGCGGCTGGGGCGGCTGCTGCATAGGCGGTTGAACCGGCACTTGTGGCCGAGACGGTTGAGGCTGCTGCGGCTGCGACTGAGGCGCGACCGGCGGCATCGGCGGCGGCGTGCGGTTGCCTGCCGTCGGGTTGGTCGGCGGCGGGGGCGGGACGGCGGAACCGCGCGGCTCAGTCGGAACCATCGGGCGTGACCCCTGCTGACCCTGCGGCGGTGGGGGCGGCAGCGGCCCGGTCTTGCCGGTCGTCACTGGCGGCATCTGCGCATAGGTCGAGTTAATCTTGTCAATCCGCAGGCGGTCGCGCAGCCCAATCAACAGGTGGCCGAGCTGGGCGGCGTCGCGGAAGCGGTTGGCTGGGACCTTATCGAGCGCCCGCGCCACGAAATTGACCAGTTCCGCCGGGACCTCGGTGTTGAAGTCGGTGACACGCGGCGGCTGTTCACGGACATGCGCCATCGCCAATTCCTGCTGAGTCGTCCCGTTGAACGGCAGACGCCCCGTCAGCATCTCAAACATCACGATGCCGATGGAATACACGTCCGAGGCCGGGGTCGGCTTTTCGCCCTTGGCCTGCTCCGGCGAGAAGTAGTGCGGACTGCCCCACACGACCGCCTCGCGCTCCCTCGGCTGAGTCTCGCTCAGAGCTTGAGCGATACCAAAGTCCGTCACCTTGATGATTTGGTCGTTGGCGTTGACTAAGACGTTCTGCGGCTTCACGTCCGCGTGGACGATGCCTGCCCGGTGCGCGAAGCCGATGCCCGCGCAGATTTGGATGGCGTAGTGCAGTGCGAGGTCTAGTGCCAGTGGTTGGCCGCTGCCATCGCCCCGGATGACGCGCTTGAGGTCTGGCCCCTCAACGAACTCCATCACCATGTAATGGGTCGTGCCACGGGTGTCGGCGTGCGTGCCGACATCATGCACCGTCACGATGTTGGGGTGGGTGAGGTTGGCAATCGCCCGCGCCTCGTTCTGGAAGCGCATGATGAAGGTGGGGTCAACCGTCATGCTGGGGCGCAGAATCTTGACCGCCACCGTCCGGCCTAATGCCTTGTCGGTGGCTTTGTAGATGACGGCCATTCCCCCACTGCCTTGTTGCGCCGTCAGCAGGTAGCGGCCATTGAGTATGGTCTCGTTCGACATTCGGGGGAAGCCTCTAAAGCTAATGAATTGGAGGTCTGCGTCAAAATGCATTGTACTGCACAAAACAGAAAGTTCAACGTGCGTACATCCTGTGGAATTCCGCCGCTGCACTGCGGTCGGTTAGGCAGGCGATGTAATCGGCGACTGTGCGGTGCAGTCCCTCACGTTCGATGCGCGCCTGCCAGATGTGGGGGAGCTGGCGCGGTTCCTCGATATAACTCTCGAACAGCGCGTTGATGATACGGTCGGCGCGGCGCGCCATGGCAATCACGCTGGGATGAAAATACATATTGGCGTACAGAAACTTCTTGAGCTTCCGCGTCATGCGCCACACGTCATCGGTGAAGCAGACGAGGTTATCCGGCTGGGTCACGACATCCTGTGGGCTGGTGGGCGCGGCGGCATCAATCAGACCAGACGTGGTGGTCAGCAGGTCATCGACCAGCAAACCGACGAGTTCACGGATGATGTGGTGGCGCGTCACCTCGTCGAGGAGTGCACCGCGCCATCCAACCCGTTCGCGCACCAGCCGCCACAGGTCAAGTTCTTCAAGCTGGGCTGGGACAATCAGGCCGGAGAGCAACCCGTCGTCGAGGTCGTGGGCGCTGTAGGCCAGTTCATCGACCGTGTTGGCAATCTGTGCCTCAATGCTGCCGCGCAGTTTGGGGTCTAAACCCATCAAACCGCTGAGGTCGCGGGCGGCCTCGTGCTTGGCGATGCCTTCCAGCGCCTCTGTAGTCAGGTTCAAGCCCGGCCATGTCGGGTAGCGTTCCTCTAACGTCGTGACGACACGGAACGACTGCGCGTTGTGGTTGAAGCCGCCGTGCGCCTTCATCACCGCGTCCAGCGAGTCCTCACCGGCGTGGCCGAACGGCGGGTGGCCGAGGTCATGGGCGAGGCAGATGGTCTCTACAAGGTCCTCGTTTGCGCCCAGCGCCCGCGCCACCGTTCGCCCGATTTGGGCGACTTCTAAGGTGTGGGTCAGACGCGTGCGGTAATAGTCGCCCGCGTCATTGACGAAGACCTGTGTCTTATATTCCAACCGCCGGAAGGCCGCTGAGTGGACTAGGCGGTCGCGGTCGCGCTGGAAGGCGGTGCGGTAGCGCGGCTCGGCCTCTGGGTGGCTCCGCCCCCGGCTCTGGCTGCTGCGTAACCCGTAGGCCGCCAGCCGTTCATCCTCGTGCCGTTCCAATACCTCACGGGTGACAATCACCTCACACCTCCATCCCAAACCACCGATAGACCTATTGCATTATTCTAAACGCAAGCGCGCCCGCTTGCATCGTTAGCCGGGTAAGACGGTCTGTAACCCTTACCCCTAGCTTGCTCTCACCGTGTGTTATAATCCCTGCATCAACGTAAGACACCAACACGGGACATCCAAGCTATGGATATACAACAAGCGCTGCGCCTGATTGAGTGGCTGGACGAGGAACGGCGGAAAGACCGCCAGACCATCTCCACCCTTGAGGAGCGCCTTGCCAGCCAGCAGGACACCCTCGACAACCTCGCCCGGCGCGTCAACGGCATGGAGTCCGACCAGTCGGGTCTGCGGGCTGGTGCAGCCACGATTAGCCCAGCCTCAAGCAATGAAACCATCGACCAACTGCGCCGCGAAATGCGCCAAATGGTCGAGACCGTAGAGACCAAGCGCCTAAACGCCGAGCGCGAGAGCCAGCGCGTCGGCGAGATGCAGCGTGAACAGGTCATGCGGACGCTCCGCGAAGTCGAAGAAAAGACCGAGCGCATCGGTCGGCAGACCGTCGAATTTCCCGGCTTTCAAGCCGAGCGTGACCGGCTGGCGGGTACTGTTGGCGACCTACAACTGAAGGTGGATGACCTCGGCAAGCGCTTCGATGACCCCGAACGGCGCATCGCCTACCTTGAGGAACAGCGCCGTCAAGACGCCCGTCGCATCACCGACCTAGAGACCCAACTCCAAGAATCGCGCAAATCGCTGGACTCGATGCGCCCCAAAATTGCGCTAATCGAGGACCTGTCGCTGCGAAATGAGCGCCGTATCCAAGAAATCGGCAACTCTGACCGCGAGCGTCGTGAGCAGATTCAGCAGTTCATCGACCAGCAGACACTGCTCAACCAGACCCGCGACCAAGAGACCGCTAACATCATGCGCCGGTTCGAGGAACACGACCGCATCATGGAGCAGAACATCCAGCGCTTCGAGTCGTGGTCTGAGGCCTACCGCGCCATGCGCCAGATTATCGAGGACTTCCACCGCATCGGTGAGAGGCTGGAACGCCGCATCAACGAGGTGGCCGAAATGCAGCGCTTGTCGGAAGACCGTTTCCGTCAGGAATGGAATACCTACCGCACCGATGACCAAAAGCGTTGGAAGCAGTACAGCCTGACCAACGATGAGGTCTGGCGTCGGCATGACGAGGACTTCGGCGAGTACGCGAAGGTACTGCAAGCCATCCAGACCGAGATTCCGGTGCTTCAGACCAACATCAACCGTCTGTGGCAGATGGAACGTGACCGCGCCGCCATCGAAGCCGAACGCGCCCGCACCCTGCTTCAGCAGATGGAGCCCAGCACATCCAGCAACCCGACCGGCACGAGTACCTCGACCTTCCCAGCCATCACCAACCGTCCGAACGGCAACGGCGGCACGACATAGGACGATAACGTTTGCCGAGGGCGCAGTACGCTGCACCCTACGGGTCGATTGCGGAAAAACCTAAATCACACGGGGGGCAAGGTGTTCGCGCCGCCCATCGGACTGCACGCGCTGGATGTCTGCGCCCAGCGCTCGCAGTTTGTCCTCCACACGCTCATAGCCCCGGTCAATTTGGTGAATGTTGGCGATTCGCGTCGTGCCGTCAGCGGACAGCGCTGCCAACAGAATCGCCATGCCGGCGCGGATGTCTGGGCTGGTGACCAATGGCACCGCCCGCAGCCGGGTCGCGCCCTGCACCAACACGCGGTGAGGGTCACACAGCGTAACCTTCGCGCCCATCTGCGCCAGTTTATCGGTGAAAAACAGACGGCTCTCGTACATCCAATCATGAAACATGACTGCGCCCTGTGCCTGCGTCGCAATTCCAATGGCGATGCTCATCAGGTCAGGTGGGAAACCCGGCCACGGCTGTGCCTTGATGACTGGAATCCGCCCGCCGATGTCCGATTGGATGGTCAGCTTTTGGCCGCTGGGGACGAAGATGTCCTGCTCGCGCACCTCCCAGCCAACGCCCAGCTTGTCGAACACCAATTCGACCATGCCCAAGACCTCTGGGTCGGCCTGTGTGATGGTCAGCGCGCCGCCGGTCATGGCCGCCGCCCCAATCCAGCTCCCGACTTCCATAAAATCCGCGCCGACGGTGGCCTCACAGCCGTGCAGCCGGTCAACGCCGTGGACGACCAGCCGGTTTGAACCCGCGCCCTCAACCTGTCCGCCCATCGCGTTGAGCATGGCGCACAGGTTTTGGACGTGCGGCTCGCCTGCCGCGTTGTTGATGGTGGTCGTCCCTTTTGCCATGACTGCCGCCAACAGCGCATTTTCGGTGGCCGTCACACTGGCCTCACGCAGCAAGATATTCGCCCCAGTCAGGCCGCCCGCTGGCGCGGTGAGGGTAAACAGGCCGTGCGTGTAGTGAGCGACCGCGCCGAGTTTTTCCAGTGCGACGACGTGGGTATCCAGCCGCCGCTCCCCGATGACATCGCCTCCGGGTACGGGAACTTCGATTTTGCCCAGCCGGTTGAGCATCGGGCCAGCAAACACGAAACTGGTGCGGATGCGCTGCCCCAAGATTGGGTCGAGCTGAGGGCTGTTGACGACAGCCGCCTGTACGCGCAACGTGTCGGGCGTCAGCCATTCGACCGAGACGCCCAATTTTCGTAGGATTTCGACCGTCACGCGCACATCCGCGATGTCCGGGACGTTGTGCAGTGTCACCGGCTCCTCGGTTAGCAGGCAGGCGGGCAGCATCTTGAGGATGGCGTTCTTGTTGCCGCCCGGCCTAACCGTCCCGTTCAGCGGCACGCCGCCCCGGATGATAAACTGTTCCATCGGCTCTAAGCTCCGGTATGCGAGAAAACCGATACCACCTTACCCGTTCACCCATGAAATGGGTAGGGGTGCATCACGCACTTTTCTTGCTGTGCAGCTTCTTGGAGAGCGCCGTAATGCGCGGGTCGGCAGACTCTTTTTCAGCCTTTTTGGCATCCATATAGCTCTGGAGCAGTTGGTGCGCCTCGATGCGGCGGCTAACGACCGGATGCGAGAGCAGTTCCGCCGCCGCTAACACCACCTCTGGGTGGTTGGGTGCCTCGGCCAGCGCGGTGTGATATAGGTGAATGGCGTGGTCGAGGGCGGCGTGGTTGGCCTCTGGGTCGGCGACATAGGACTCGCCGCTGTGGTTGGCGAGGAACAGCACCGCCTCGATGTACCCGGCCAGCAAGTCATTGCGCCGGTCAAGAATCCAGCCGTCATCATGTCCCTTGAGGAACGGGCCCCGGTACAGCGACAGCACACGCTCATAAGCTGAGGCACGGTCGGCGTTTGCCATGTCGCGGGCGGCCAACAGCGACTCGGTCCACTCGTTGGCGTCGTAGTAAATCGAAATACCGGGGCGGATGCGGTAATCACCGCCTTTGTGTTCGAGGATTTCCATGTCGAAGGCGCGGTGCAGGCGGCGCTTGGTGACGTGGAAGACGTTGGTGGCCTGCATGTCATTAAGGTCGTTCCAAAAGGCGCGGTGGAAGTCTTCACGGGTGATGACACCCCGGTCTACCGCGAAGAACATCAGAAGGCGCGGCAGGTGACCTTCCCATTTGCCAATATATTCCCCGTTGCAGTAGATGAAGCCGGGGCCGAGGGCGTAGATTTCGATCTCGGCGAAGGTCTCCTCGGACTGGGTGGGGGAGGTCAGCGTCATGATCTGACCGTCGTTGAAGATCATGGCGCGGGTCTTTGAGATGAGCGAATTCCACGGGAAACGGGGCTGGGCGCGCCCGTTGATAATCAGCAGGCAATGAGGGGGGAGCTGTAGCGCGAGTTCTTCGATAAAGCGGTGTACGTCGTCGGCCTGCTCGGCTTGGTCGAAGTCGTCAAGGATAATCAGGACGCGCTGGTCCGCCATGCTGTTGAGGTCGCGCACCATACCGGCGATAACGATGTCACGCAGGTTCTGTTTTTCGGCGTTCCAGTGGAGGTTGGCCTGCGAAGTGTAGCGGCCAAATAGGTCGTTGCGGTCAATAAAGGCACGGGTCATGTTATCAATAAAAACGGTCATCTCCGCATCTTCGGACGACAGCGCGTAGTACAATGCGGTATACTCTTTGTGTCCCAGCAGACGGGCGACCAGTGCGTCGCCGTGCTTGCTCTCCGGGGCGAGGATGATGGCACGGGCGGTCGCGGCATACTCTTGGAATTTCTCGAAGATGTCGTCGAGGACTGCGTGGTACATGGGAAAGTCGTCCTTTGGATGATGTGGGTTTAGAAATTCTGCAACCCGTGATGAAGCAGTGTGATGATTATATCGTAACCACAAAACTTTAAGAATAGCTCACAAGTATCTCAACGCATAAAGAGCCTATGACGGAAAACAATGCCCCTTCCCACCGCCCATTGGGTGTCTCGTTAGCCATTATCCTATGCGCGATTTTATTCGCGATTGTCCCCCTATTTGAATTAGGGGGGCGGCTGCTGATACAAGCGCGTTTGGCGGCGATTGACGATATTGAAATCACCATGCCCGACGGCACAGTCGTACAGACACTGGCGTCCGGCGGTTATGAAGGCTTGGTCAACTCGACCGCGCTCATTAGCCAATTGGTGGTGTGCGGGTGGGTATTGATGGTGTGCGTGATGGCATGGCGGGGGCGGCCACGGGGCATCCGATGGGTATTTACCGCCACTGTGGTGGCACTGGCGGCGCTGACGGCCTATATCACGCTGCGGTCTGCCGTTATTGTGCCAAGCATTTTAGAAGGTGTTTCATCGGGCGATGAGGTGAGCAGTTTCCAATGGGTTGGTGCGCTTTTTTCGGCGCTACTGCTCCCTCTCTATACGGTGTGGTATATGAATCGCGCCCCGGCGCGGGCGTTCTTCCGCAGTCGCGCCGGGGGAAAAAGCGTTACAGCCTAGCGCGGCAGTGCGCGCAGGGCGTTGAAGGCGGCGCGGGGTGTGCCGTCCGCACCCGTCAGGCTGAAGTAGCACGGTTCGGCGCGACCATCGGGCAGCGAACACCCATTTAGGTTGTACAGGAACATTGGGCCGACGTAGCCCAGTGATTGGCCGACAGCGAATCCGTCGGGGATGTACTGTGCCTGTTCCAGCGGGTCAGTGTAGGTTATATACACGAAATCAGCGCTCGGTTCGGGGCTGCCGTCCGCCGTCCCCCAGCCGAATTTCGTTACCCACAGTGGGCGGGGGTCGTCGTTGGCCTGCGCGATGGCGTGATAGTCCTCAATGGTGTCGCGGAAGTAGAAACTGCGGCTCTCGAAGTGGGTGCTGACGCCCTCAGCGGGTTCACAGCAGCGCGAGTCCGGCGGGTTGGCGAAGCCCAGCGCATGGACAGCAATACCGTCTGAGATGCGACCGATGCCGAGGTCATAGAGCGCCTGTAGATAAAGGCGGTCGTTGAGCGCGTTCACGCCGTCGTTGAAGCCGGTCGGGGCAAGTCCGGCGGTGATGACGCGGGCGGCGGGGTCGGCGGTTGTGATGGCAGCGCGTGTTTGCAAGAACAGCTCGTAGTAGCTCATGGGGTCGATGCGGTGGATGTCGCTCAACCACTCACGGCGCAGGTTTGGCTCGTTCCATACCTGATAGGCCGTCACTCGACCGGCGTAGCGACCGGCCAGCACCCCGGCGAAGCGGGCGAAGTCGGCGAAATCATCGGGTGGGCCATCTTCAAGCTGGTTGGAGCGCGCCCACGTCGGGGAGTTGTCGAGGGTGAGCAGCAGGCGGATGCGCGCATCGCTTAGGCCGAAGACCACCGCATCCAGCGCGGCGAAATCATAGGTTTCCTCACTCGGCTCAATGCTGTCCCAGTCGGCCTCGATTTTGGCCCATTCGACGTTCAGCGAAATCACCGACTGGACGAGGGCGGTGGGGTCTTGGCCTTGTAGGCTGAGGCTGATACCGCGCCCATAGCCGAACGGGTTGGCCGTGGTCTGGTCGTCGGTGGGTGCGCCGGGTGTGGCGGCGGCCTCATCGGGGGTGGGCGTGCCGCCGTCCGCGCTGATGATGAGGCGCGTCCCGGCGAGGATGAGGTCTGGGTTTTGGATGTTGTTCAGCCGGATGATGTCCTGAACAGTGACGCCATGGCGCTGGGCAAAGCGTGACAGGCTGTCACCCGGTAGGACGGGTTCGGTGCGCGCTGTGCCAGCAGTGATGGTTGCGGTCGGCTCTGGGAGTGGTGGTAGGGTAGTGGTTGGGGTATGGGTCGGTGTGATGGGGGCGATGGCGGTTGGGCTGGGGGTCAGGGTTGCGGTTGGCATGGAGCCGCCTGTCGGGATGATGAGGACTTGGCCGACGCGGATGGTGTCTGGGTTGCCGATGTTGTTGGCACGGGCCAGCTCGACCGTGGTCAGGCCGTACAGCCGGGCGATGCGTGAGAGGGTGTCGCCGGTGCGGACGGTGTAAGTCGTCTGGCCGGGCGCGCTCGGTGTGATGGTGTTGGTGTTGGTCGCTGAGGGCGTCATAGTAAGCGCAGCCGCTTGGAGCTGGCCGCCCCCGGCAGTTCCCAGCAGCGCGATGATGGATAGGGTTAGGATGGTCGTTAGCGTCACCCGCCGCCACTGGTTCATAGGTGTCCCCCACATTTTCGATAGCAAAATACTCAATCTCCCTGATTATACGCGGGTTGGGGTGAACGCCCAAACAACAGTCACAATTCGCCGGTTGGGGGATGTGAACACATGCGCTATACTCAGCCCCATGTGTGAGGCAAAAGGGGATGTGGATGGGCGGTTGGGGGCTGTCGCTCAGGAACGGGGCAATCGTCGGGGTGGTGTTGTGCAGCGCGGCGGCCATCTATCTCGCGGTCACGGGCGGGCTGACGTGGCTGTCTGGTGCGGTTGTCGTCGGGCTGGGCGTGGTGTGTGTCGGGCTGGGCGTGCTGGGGACGCGGGTGGCCGCGCTGTCCGAGTTGATTGAGGAGAGCCAGCAGACCGACGCGGAACTCCAGCGCAAGCTGAACGACCTGATGGCCCAGGGCGCCGACCGTTTCGACCTGTCCGCGCTGGCCGAGCGGCTGGGAGTCAGCCCAGAGCGCACCGCCGAGGTGTTCGAGGGGCTGGTTGAACTAGGCATCTGGGCGGGCGCGGTGACATGGGACAGTACGGTCATTTACCCGCGCCGGGCGGGTTATACCTCATCGCTGGCGGGCTGTCTGCACTGTGGCGAACCGCTGGCCGCCCGGTCGGCGGGGCAGCCGATGGTGTGTGGGGTGTGCCGCACGCGCCACATCGACCCAGCCTAACCCCCAACGACTGACGATGTGGGCGGCGGCGTTTCGGTGTATGCTTTTGAACAAAGTGATGAGACAAAAGTGATGAGGGATGAGATTGTTGGCAAACTTGTTTCATTTCATCCCCCTGCATCTCACAATATATCTTCTCATCACTCATGACTTATCACTCAAGACTTACCAAGGAGGGACAAGCCCGATGTCATCTGCGCTTTATGACAAGATTGTTTCGCAGCGCGGCAGTCTGGAAAACCTGATTGCCAAGATTCCCGGTTTTAAGGGGTACCACGAGAAGAACGCCCGCCGCCACGCCGACCGCCTCCTGCGCGAGCATATCTCGGCAGAGCTGGACCGGCGTTACAAGCGCTTCGAGGATGTTGAGCGCGAGGTGCTGGACCTGGCCGGCGGCCTGATGAAGATGACCGACACCCGCCGCGCCAAGACCAAGTTGCGGACCTACCGCGACCGGGTGTATACGGCTGCGCCCAAATATGATGGCATGTTCGCTCAGCTCAAGATTGGCAACAAGGAGCTTGACGAGATTTACGCCTTCGATGAGGCGCAGGTCAACTATATCTCGCTCATCGACATCAAGCTGGACGCGCTAGCCGAGGCTGTCGGCAAGGACAACTTCGACAAGGCGCTGGACGAATTTGTGGATGTGGTCAACGAGGCGGATGACGCCTTTGACCTGCGTGACAACGTGATTACTGGCTTTGAAGTGGAGGGATAACCGCACATGCGTATCATCGATGTTATTGACCATACTAATGTCCTCGACGATGAACTGGTCTACCGCGAGCCGCAGCAGGGCAGCGGCGATTTCCGGTTTGGGTCACAGCTCATCGTCGGCGAAAGCCAATCGGCCATCTTCGTCCGTGCGGGTCAGGCGCTGGACGCCTTTGGCACGGGGCGGCACACCCTCAGCGTCGCTAACCTGCCCATCCTGTCTGGCCTGATTGGGCTGGCGACCAGCGGGCGCACCCCATTCACGGCGGATGTGTATTTCGTCAACACCAAGGACCTGCCGCAGGTCGGTTGGGGGACATCAAAGCCCATCTATTTGAATGTCAGCACCGGCTTGGGCATCCTGCTCCTGCGCACTCACGGCGTGATGGAACTCCGCATCACCGACCCGATGCGCTTCCTCAAGCAGTATGGCGTCGGCAAACCGATTACGCGCCTCAAGGACATCAAGGAGCGCCTCCAGACCGTTCTGCTGGGCGAGATTAACCGCATTCTGCTCAACAGTGGTGTCGAGACGCTGGTGGACGCCAACCGCGTGCTGGAAGAGATGGAAGGTGCGGCGCTCGTCACCATCAACGAGAAGTTCGAGGCGCTGGGTCTAGAAATCAAGGCGTTTGAGGCGAACCCGTTCGATACCGTCACCGTCCCGATTGAGGAACTGCGCGACATCGTGCCGTTGGAGACGTGGCTGAATGTCCTAGAGCGCAGCAAGCGGCTGGACATCGGTATGGCGGCGGCGCAGAACCCCGGTGTCGGCGGTGGCTTGGCCTCGGCGGGCGTGGGCTTGGGCGTCGGGCAGGGTTTGGGCGCGGCGCTGAACCCCAATCAGGGTCAGAGCGGCGAGCTAGCGGCCATGCAGCAGCAAATGATGATGATGCAGCAAATGATGATGCAGCAGATGATGCAGAACCAACAGGGCAGCGCGGGCGCACCTGCCAACGCCCCGGCTCAGCCCAACCCGACCACCCGTGCTGAGGTTCAAGCGCTGATTGACGGGCTGGACTCCAAGCTCGCGGCGGGCGAAATCAGTGAGGCCGTCTATCAGCGCTTGGTCGCCAAGTGGGAAGAGCGTCTCACGGGGATGGAGTAACCTCACCCCCTAGCCCCCTCTCCCTGAGAGAGGGGGAACTGTCCACCACCCACGCCAGAAAACCCCTCTCCTAGGGAGAGGGGCAGGGGTGAGGTTCTTGCACAAAAAATAAACGGGGCGGGCAGCCGCCCTTTTTTGTCTTATTGCCGGTGTGTCTTTTTTCAACAGATAGGGAACGACAATGCGGGGTGAATGGGTCTCGTTTGACCTAGAGACGACCGGGCTGGACCCGCGTCGGGACGCCATCATCGAGATTGGGGCGGTCAAATACCGGGGCGGGGAGGTGATTGGGCGTTTCCAACAGCTCATCAACCCCCAGCGTGCTGTGCCAGACCAAGTGACGGTCATCACCAGCATCACCAACGAGATGGTAGCCGGTCAGCCGCCGCTCTCGGAAGTTTTGCCCACGTTCCTCGCCTTTGTGGGCGGTTTGCCAGTGGTGGCGCATAACGCATGGTTCGATGTGAATTTCATGCGTCAGAGCGGCGGGCTGAACCAAAATCCGGTTGTCGATACGCTTGACCTCGCGGCAGTGCTGCTGCCACGGGCGGCGCGCTACAGCCTGACCAATCTTGTGATTGAACAGGGGCTGGAACCGGAAGATGTCAACGACCGTCAGAGCCACCGCGCCCAATATGACGCGGAACAGACCGCCCGCCTGTATCTGACGCTGTGGGAGCGTATTTTGGCCTTGCCGCGCCCGCTGCTGGCCGAAATCGTGCAGTTGGGACAGCGCGTGGGTTGGTCGAGTGTCGGCGTGTTTGCAGAGGCTTTAGAGTCTGCACCCATGGTCGGCGGTGTGTCTACAGCCCCAGTCTCGCATACGGTGAATGAGCCACTGCACGAGGCGGCGACCCTGACGCCGGTCAACCTCGACGCGGCGGCGGGTCTGATTGCGCCGGGCGGTGGGCTGGCGGGCGTGCTGCCCGGTTATGAGTCGCGCAGTCAACAGGCCGAGATGCTGCGTGCGGTTGGGACGGCGTTCAATAACGGTCGGCACGCTTTGATTGAGGCGGGGACGGGTGTCGGTAAGACGATGGCCTATCTGATTCCGGCGGCGCTGTGGGCGCGCCAAAATGGTCGCCCGGTGCTAATTTCGACCAATACGATTAACCTGCAAGACCAGCTCATTCAAAAAGATATTCCCATTTTGCAGGCGGCGCTGGGTGGTGAACCGATTCGGGCGGCGGTCTTGAAGGGGCGCTCAAATTACCTGTGCTTCAAACAGCTCGATACGCTGCGCGCTCGCGGCCCGCGTGACCCAGCCGAGGCGGTTATTGCGGCCAAGCTGTTGGTCTGGCTGCACGAGGGCGGCAGCGGCGACCGGGGCGAAAT
>JALONW010000168.1 GCA_025454725.1 Anaerolineae bacterium | reverse complement strand
ATCTTATCAATGTGTTGATTTATGGGAGGTGTTATGCCTTAAAGGTTTTCCTGATGGTAATGCAGAGCGAAAGTATCAAAATTTCTGAGAAGGTGGACGCCCCGTTGGGCGTCCCTACAGCCTGAATCGATTCGTAGGGACGCGCAACGGCGCGTCCGCTACCCATTACAAACCCTTTCCCTCAAACAAACATCCAAATTCCAACAGCCCCCATAAGACACCTAAAGAAGGACGGACGCCATTGAGCCTAGAACTGCTCTTGACTATCGTTGCCGGAATCCTGATGACCAGCATACTCGCCAGTAAGGTCTCGGCGCGGTCTGGCGTGCCAGCCCTGCTGCTGTTCCTCGGCTTGGGGATGGCGCTGGGGTCAGAGGGGTTCGGTCGGATTGCCTTTGATGATGCCCAGCTCACCCAGTCGGTCGGCGTGGTCGCGCTCATCTTCATCCTGTTCGCGGGCGGCCTCGACACGCGCTGGCGCGATGTCAAGCCGGTGATGGGCGTCAGCCTGTCGCTGGCGACGGTCGGCGTGGCGGTGACGGCAGTGGTGGTCGGGCTGTTCCTGCATTTTGCTTTCGGCTTTGACCTCGCCGCCGGGGTGATGGTCGGCGCGACCATCGGCTCGACCGACGCGGCGGCGGTGCTGGCCGTGCTGCGTGGGCGGGGGGTGCGCCTGCTGCCCCGCCTCAAGCCCATCTTGGAACTCGAGTCCGGCGCAAATGACCCGATGGCAATCTTCCTCAGCCTCGGCATGATACGCCTGATTACCCAGCCGGGGACGAGCTTTTTTGACCTGATGATTATGCTCATCCTCCAGATGACGCTGGGTTTCCTCGGCGGCTGGCTGTTTGGCCGCGTCACGCTGATTGCGCTCAACCGGCTACGGCTGGAATATGATGGCCTGTACCCCGTCCTGACCATCACGGCGGTGCTGGCCTCGTATAGCCTGACCGCGCTGGTCGGCGGCAGCGGCTTCTTGGCGGTCTATGTCACCGGGTTGATGCTGGCACGCAGCGACTTCATCCACAAGACCAGCCTCGTCAACTTCCATGAGGGGTTGGGCTGGCTGATGCAAATTTTGATGTTCCTCACGCTGGGGCTTCAGGTTTTCCCGTCCGAAATCGTGTCGGTGGCCGGTTCGGGTCTGCTGACTGCTACCGTTCTCGTGGTGATAGCGCGCCCCCTCAGCGTGTGGATTTCCACGCTGCGGACGCCGATGACGTGGCGGGAGCGCGCCTTCATCAGTTGGGTCGGGCTGCGCGGCGCGACGCCCATCGTGTTGGCGACCTTCCCGCTGCTGGCGGGCGTACAGACCCCCATCCCGGTCTTTGACCTCGTGTTCTTCGTCGTGTTGGTCTCGGTTGCGCTGCAAGGGACGACCCTGCCGCTCGCGGCCAAGCTCCTGCGTGTCAATGACCCTGCGCCAGAGCGCATGACCTCGTTGATGAAGCAGGTCCGGCTGGGGACGGGTTTCGGCCAGATGCTGCTGGAAGTGACAATCCCGGCCAACGCCGATGCGGTCGGGCGGCAGATTATCGACCTCAGGCTGCCGATGGGGACGCTGGTGGTGATGATTATGCGCGGCTCTGAGATGGTCGCGCCTAAAGGCAGCACCGTTATTGAGGCGGACGACGATGTGCTGGTCAGCGTGGAGCCGCACAACCGCCAGCTCGTGCGAGCCTCACTGACGGCGGCCAACTTCCATCATGAAGGCCCCGTCCCGGCAGAGACGGCTTAAAAGATA
The DNA here is from genome assembly GCA_025454725.1 of Anaerolineae bacterium. Classification (GTDB taxonomy): domain Bacteria; phylum Chloroflexota; class Anaerolineae; order Aggregatilineales; family Phototrophicaceae; genus Flexicrinis. The sequence goes on along the minus strand of JALONW010000168.1, from coordinate 6,356 downwards.
AATGAAAGGGGGACGCACATGGCGACAGTCTTAGTGGTCGAGGACGACCGCGACGGTCAGGAGGTGCTGGCGCGAATGCTGTTCCGTGCCAAACTCCCGGTGGAGGTGACGGGGACAGCGGAGGACGCGCTTCAGGTGCTGTCCGCGGATGACCATGCCGCCGTGGTCATCGACCTCGCGCTGCCGGGGATGGATGGTTTTGCACTGCTCAAACACATCCGCGCCGACGAGGCGCTGGCGGCGCTACCGTGCGTGGCGATTACCGCCTTTCATACGCCGACCCTCAAACAACAGGTGATGCAGGCGGGCTTTAACGCCTACTTCGCCAAGCCGCTGGATGACCGCCGCTTCATTCTCACCTTGTCCGAGCTGTTGGGGCAGGGGTAGCTCAATCGAACCAGCGCATCCCCGCGTCGCGCAGCGCGACCACCTCACCAATCACGGTGATGCTGGGCGGCTTGAAATCAGCCTCCGCGGCGGCCTGTGCGATGGTGGCGAGGGTGGCCGTCACCACGCGCTGATGGGCCGTCGTCCCCCACTCAATGCAGGCGGCGGGGGTGGTCGGCGCTTTGCCCGCTGCGATGAGCTTCTCGGTAATCTTGGGCAAGTGATATGCGCCCATCAGCGCGACCAGTGTATCGACCTGTGCCAGCGCCGCGTAATCGACCGCGTTTTCGTCGCTGTCGGGGTCTTCGTGGCCGGTGAACACGATGAACGACCGCGCCACGTTGCGCTGTGTGACCGGAATCCCCGCGTAAGCGGGGACAGCCACCGCGCTCGACACGCCCGGCACAATCTCGAACGGGACGCCCGCCGCGAAGCAGGCCAGCGCCTCCTCACCGCCGCGCCCGAACACCAGCGGGTCGCCACCCTTCAGCCGCACGACGGTCTGACCGGCCAGTGCGCGCTCGACCAGCAGAATGTTAATCCCGTCTTGGCTCAGGCGGTGGCGCTGTGGCAGTTTACCCACATCCACCCGTTCGGCAGCGGCGGGCGCTTCATCCAACAAGGCGGCGGGCGCGAGGCGGTCATAAACCACCACATCCGCCGACCGCAGCACGCGCAGCCCCTTGACCGTAATTAGTTCCGGGTCGCCGGGGCCAGCCCCCACCAGATAGACCTTACCCGTTGTCGTCGTCACCCGTCATGCCCTCCTTGGCAGCGCTTAGGTAAACATTGCACGGCTCGGCACACGGCAGGCCACCCCCAGCAGCCCCCGACCGCGCCCAGCGCGGCGATAAGATACAGCCCGCGCAGATTTCGCCGCACAGTGCGGCTTCATCCGCCGCCGAAAAATTAACCAGTGGGCGGAACATCCCCTTTTGGCGCGCCGCGACGGTCGGTAAATTGACCACGTGCAGCGTCCCGTGCTGTTCCGCTGCCCAATCCGCAATCAGGCCGGGGTAGACCGTCTCGACCACCGCGTGCGCCTGTTCCGGTGATTTGACCGCCACGCGCCAGCGGTTGGGCATGTCGCGGACGGTCACCAGTGGGCGGAACGGCTCGGTTCGCACGGCGGCGCGCACCTGCGCGGGGGTGGTGAGCGTGGGTAGGTCATCACCGTCGCCACAGCGTACCTCACGAGGGGTCACGGTCAGCGCGCCGAAAGAGAGCCTACCAGACGCGCGCAGCGCCGCCAAAAAGTGGTCGCGCCCCGCGGACGGCACGCCGTCCCACACCGACCCGACCGGCTTAGGCGTCACGTCTGCGCCTGCATCAGCCAGCAGCGCCAGCACAATGTCGGTCAGGCCGCCGTCCGCGCCAATGGGCGGTGTATAGACCACGCGCCGCCCGTTGATTTGTGAGTCGGTAACCCCGTCGGGCAGGCCGAGGGCGCCCGGCACGTCGATGACGGTGTGCGAGCCTGCGGCAAGAAAATACGGCACGGCGATAATGACCGGCGCGCTGGTGGACTCGTACACCGTCGGGATTTCGGGGTCATCGTCGAGGTAGACGGCGGCGACTTCAGCGGCGATGCCCAGCCCGCGCAGCCGGTCGGCCTGCGACTCGGTGGCGGCGCGGCTGGTCGGGTTATTCTTCGTCCCGTGACCAATGACTGCCACCGCCACCTCAGACGGCGTAAGGCCGTGCTGGGCGAGGGCATTGCGGGCGCGCTGTTCGATAATTTCGCCAATGCGAGGGTGTTCGCCCAACGTCCGCGCCATGCGGGTGCGCGGCGCGAGGGGCATCTCGCCCGGAATCACCTGCCGCGTGAAATAGCCCTGCGCGGTGAACATAGGGAGTAATGTAATGTCGTCGGCGGTCAGCGTGTCGAGGACGCGGCTGAAACCGGGGAGTTCCTTCCAGAAACCCGCCGTAATCTCATCCGCGATGCCCAGCGCCCGCAGCGCATCGACGGCCTCCCAGACGGTGGCGGCGGTGTTGGGGCTGATGTGTGAGCCGTGGCCGAGCAAAACGACAGCGGTGGACATGATGAGGATGACCTGTTGGGGAGACAGACGCCCCCATTGTCACACATGCCCGCCGCGTCGGGTAGGTCTTAGCCACCGTGTTTTAGGCAGCAAAAAACAGCCAGCCCCCGGCGTCTTCCACCGGGGGCTGGCTGTTTGACCGCGTGTTAAGCGATGGGGGCTTGGATTAGAAGCCGCCCATGCCGCCCATCAGACCCATCAGGTCCATGATGGTGGCAACGGGGCCTTCCGGCGCGGTGATGGCCGGGGCGTTGTTGAAGTTGTCGAACTGGATTGAGCCGGTCAGGCTCAGGTTGCTGGGGGCATCGCCGCCAGCCGCAGCCAGAGCTTCGCCGCTGATGGCGAACTCGAAGCTGACCGAAGTCTGGAACAGGGTCTCGAGGTCGATGGTGCTGTTGGCGATGATGACCACGCCTTCGAGGACTGCGAGGGCTTCAGTCATGTCGGCCTCGCTCATCTCGCCACCCTGCGCCGCCATGATGTCGGCGAAAGCGGGGTCGTTAATCAGGCCAGCGAGGTCGATGGTGGTGGTGAAGACAGCCTCGCCGTCAACATCCGCACCACGGGCCACGGTGATGTAGTTGAGGGCGGCCTCAGCGGCGGCCTCAGAGGCCTCTACGTCGGGGGTTGCAGCGCCCATGTCGCCCATGTCACCGGCCATGCCGCCGAGCATGTCAATCGCGCCGACCAGCTCAAGGCCAGCCCACTCGGTGATGCCGAAGGCGGTCAGCATCTGGTCGCCGTCCGCGCCAGCCAGCGCGGCGAGCTGGGCGAAGTTCATGTAGCCGATGCCGTCAACCAGCACGAGGCTGACGTTGACATCAGCGGGCAGACCGATTTCCGGCGAACCGCTGATGGTCAGGTTGAGTGTGCCGTCGAAGGCGGCAATCACGTCCTTGAGGACGGTCAGCGCAACGGTCGGGTCAGCGCTGTTGAGGCTGGCGAGGGCCTCCGCATCGAAAGCGGCCAACTCGGCGGTGTTATACGAGCCGTCGGCGGCGATGGTCATCGCGCCTTGGTCGCCCGTGTCAATCACAAAATCCATCACGAAAGTGGCCGACGTGACACCAGCCATCGCCTCAGCCGACTGGGTGAGGATGGCGCAGTCCGCCTCCGAAAGGCCACCGCAAGCCACCTCGGTCTGGGCCATGCTCACGCCCGAAACCAGCAGCATTGCTGCCATCAACATCGCAACCATCATCTTACGCATCATAGGGGTTTTCTCACTCCATGAGTCTTTGCAAAGGGTCAGGAGAGTTTCCTGACACGCAAGGCATTATACGCCTAGTCTTGTTTTAGGTTGCGTTGACGGAGGCTTTAGGTTGAATTGTCGTTAAGCTGAAAATTTATGCCCGTAGGCTTCCCGTAGGGCTGGTGCTGGTCGGCTGGGCGGACAGCGCGCCTTTCGTCAGTGATTCCACGTAGATACACATCTCCCAAGGGATAGCGACATCCGAAACGGACAGCGTAACATTCATGATTTTCACACCTGTTCCCCGCAGGACTGCGAATGGACAGGCTTCATCGCGCTCACCCATGACGAGCTGGGCGGCCACACAGAGCTGGTCGGCCACCCCGCGCTGTGTCACCTGCATCGGATTGCCGAACAGGTCAATTTTGCCGCGCTCATCCTCAATGGGCTTGAACCCAGCGCAGGCCAGCGCTACTCCGGTCGTCCCCCAGCGCCCCGGCATCAGCCAACTGTCGGTCAGCACGACGCCGACATCTGCGCCAGTGGTGGCGCGCACCTGCTGGCGGATGTCCTCGGCGGCGCGATAGGGGTCGGCGGGGAACAACACGACCTTCCCGCTGGGGATGTTGCTGCGGTCCAGCCCGGCATTGGGCGAGATGATGCCGTGGACGTGGGTGAGCAGGAAACCCAGCTCGATGCCGCCAAACACGTGGTCGGCGTTGTCCATGACGAGCTGCGCCATCTGCGGGTTCATATGATAGCGGGCGGCGATGGCCTCGGCCTGCGGCGTGACGCGCACCTCAGCGAGGTCCACGACGCGCCCCTGCGCGATGGCGGTGTATTTGCTGCTCACGGCGAGGATGTCGCCGTCTTGCAGCGTCAGGTCAGCCTCGCGGAGGGCGGTGTGCAGCGCGTCCATGAGGTCGAAGCGGTCAGACTGCACCTGTGCGCGGGCAGGGTAGATGGTGATGGGCATTGGTGGGGTTCCCCCATAACAGTCGGTTGTCAAGTCGGCGGTTAATCCTAGGCGATGATGGGCGGGCGCGCAAGCGGGACGGGATTGGGAGCAGCGGGGAGTGGCTGGGGACGCGCTAAAAATCTCATGAATACCATAGCGAAAAAAATGATAACATTCTGTAGAATTATGTAGATTCTGTAGGATGTATCTGAGCAATCAGAGGGATGTATAGGCAATGAGCTTCCCGCTGTTTATGTCGGTCACTGCGACCATCGTTACCGGTATCTTTACCGCGCTGGTGTTCCGGCGCTGGCGTGCCAACCCCAAGCCCCACCTGCTGGCGTGGAGCATCGGCCTGACGATGTACTTCCTCGGCACGCTGTCGCAGGTGGTGTTGTATTTCGTGTGGTCGCCGTTGTTCTTTGGCCTGTGGTATTGGTGCGGCGCGCTGATGGTGGCGGCGTGGCTGGGGCAGGGGACGATTTACCTGCTGGTGCGGCGCGGCAACATCTCCCGCAACTTCCAGATGGCGCTGATTTTGGTGGGCATCATGACGCTGCCGTGGGTGATGTTCGCTACCCCCATGAACGAGGCCGCGTGGTACCCCGGCGCGGATATGACGGTCATCTTCAAGGCCGAATGTATCACCAACCCCGACGGCACGCAGACCGTCGTCCGTGAGGGCATTTTCGCCGCGTGCAGCTCACGCGGGACGGTGCGCTTCTTCAGCCCAATCATGAACGCATGGGGGACGATTGCGCTGGTCGGCGGGGCAATCTACTCGGCGACACTGTTCCGCCGCAAGGAGATTATGCGAGACCGGATGGTCGGCAACCTGTTCATCGCCGTCGGCGGCATCCTCCCGGCCTTCAGTGGGACGCTGATTAGTCTCGGCGACCCGTCGTACAAGTATTTTGGCGAGATGGCGGGTGCAATCCTGATTTTCATTGGCTTCATGATGGTGTCATCTGCCAAAGATGACCTCCAGAAGTCGGTCGAGGCCAAGCGCCAAGCGCGTGTGGCGGCGGGGGGCTAAGCAGAGATGGCCGAGTCGTCTGTCCGCAGCAAGAAAATCTACGCGCAGGGGACGCCAGAGCGCCCGTTTGACCTGCGCTTCACCCTCCCTGACGGCCTCATCCTCGCTGGCACACTGGTTTTCCTTGTGGGCGTGCTGGTGCATGAGTATGGGCAGGCCGGGGGCAGCAGCTACCTCGTCCTCAAGTCGCTGCACTTCCACTTCAGCCGATACGGGCTGGGGATGGCGCTGGCGATGCTGGGCTTGGCGTTCTACGTTGGCATTGTCCGCAAAGACGACGTGACGCCGTGGTTCCGGCGTGGGACGTATGTCGTCTTCGGGTCGATGGTGCTTCAGGCGCTGTCGGGCTTTGCGATGATGGCGATGGGCGGCGTCCCCGGTGCGCCGGAACACGTCTTCTACGGCGTGGGGACGATGTTGAGCCTGCCGTTCTTCATCTTTGTCGAGGTGACGGCCAGCAAGCGCCCGTCAATGGGCAGCTATATCTGGGGGTTCTTCCTGATGGTCGGCATCATCGTCCGCTGTTTCGGGACGGGGCCGGTGGTATAGCGAATCAGTCCCAAACTTAACGCCAAACCGTGAGAGTAACTCTACAATCAGAGGTATCGGCCTGATTTTATCCCTCATGATGGAGTTACTCGGCCATGTCTTCATTTTTATCACGGTTTGGCGCGCTGGTCGTGCTGGCCGCCCTGCTCGGCTTGAGTGTCAGTTTGCCCGCCCGCGCCGCCGATGCGG
>JALONW010000167.1 GCA_025454725.1 Anaerolineae bacterium | reverse complement strand
CGGCGTCTATAAGGCATGGGTGGTCGCCCTCCCGCCTGACCTCTCGAATTCTATCCAGTTCTCGGTGGCGGCAGGCCAAAAGCGCCCCCCTGCCCCGCTGTACTGCCGCGTCCCGCCCAGCATGTTATCCAGCGTGACCAACGCAAGGGAACAGTTCTTCATCGCGCCGCCGCCCAACGCCAATGACGCGGCAGAAGCCGAGGAAGATGCGCGCAGGCGCGGTTTGGCGTTCCTACCATCCATTGAATGTTCGCCGGAGATGGTCGGTGCGGCAGCCAGCGGCGGCGGAGGCCCCGCCTACGGCAACCTGCCGACCAACGTGGTCAACGTGCAGATTACCTCGCCGTCTTCGGGTGAGAGTGTCGGCAACGCCCCGCGCCCCATCACCGGTACGATTGACTTCGGCGCTGGTCAAGTCCAGTTCTACCGCTTCCTCATCCGGGGGCCGCAGTTCCCGGACTGGACGGTCATCGGTGAGCCGCACTATTCGCCAGTCATCAACGGCCAGCTTGAGGTGCTGTACCCGCCCCCAACAGCGGGCAGCTACCAGCTCATGTTGGAACTCTACAACCCTAGCGGGACGCTCGTCCAACAGCCCATCTTCGTGACGTTTAACGTTCCGTGAGGCAACTCCCACAGCGGGGCGCGCATCCGCTATCATGGTGGATGTCGCCCCGCTGTTTTTATTGTTAGCTTAAATCTCGTGGTCCGATTCGACACCTACAACGCCAGCGCCCACCTCGTCCGCCAGCTTGAAGCCTCCGGCGTCGCCACCGTCACGCACGATGGCGGTGATACCGTTTTGGTGCAGCTCAAAAGCGGCCACGAGGTCAGCATCCACCTCATCGAGACCATACTCCCGCCCTACGAGCTAAAGCTCAACCTGATTGAGAACGCCGAGGACGAGATTTACTCGCTGTTCGTGCTGTGGAGCGATATGTTCCTGCCCACCGATAACGAGGTCTTTCAACCCGACCCGTGGATGCTGGCGCTGATGGCGCTCTACGGGGGTAAGCTCTACGCCTTCGACGTGTACGGTAAAGACATCCGCATCTTCCCGACCTATTTCGAGGCGGTCGATTTGGTCAATTACCGCATCCACTACGGCGCAGACATCGACGTGACGCAGTTGGGCTGCGGCGTGCAGGAGAGCAACAGCTACTACCTTGATGGGACGTGGCTGGTGGCCGACTTTACCGGCGCGACCCCGCCGCCCAAGCGCCGTAAAGCCGAGGAAGCCAAACCCAACCGCCCCGCTCCCCGCCAGCGTCCCGAAAGCCCGTGGGAAATCCTCGGCATCGCCAAGACCACCCAGCGCGACGAAATCAAACGCGCCTACCGCCGCCTCGCCCGCCGCTATCACCCCGACCTCAACCCGTCGTCAGACGCCCACGACCTGATGCAGAAGCTCAACACCGCCTACCAGCACATCCTCAACGAACTAGACTCGAACTAAATACAAGAAACGATTTAGAAACGGTCGGTCGTTATGCTGTGCGTTATCTGTTTAGATAACACGCACAGAGGGGACGATCAACCATGTTTTTCCAGAGCAAGCAGCAGAAAGCCGCTAAGAAAGTCGAGCAGGCGAAGGCGAAATTGCAGACCGGTGAGTGGAGGGACGTGATCAAGTTGTTGGAGGAGGCCAGCGACCTCGACCCAATGGACCCTGAAATCTTCGCCCTGATAGGGAATACCTACCAGAGACTAGAGGAGTACGAACCTGCCGTCCTCAACTTCCAGAAGGCGGTAAGACTCGATCCTAACGACCAAGAATCGGTGGGACGCATAGCGGTTTGTAAAATCAAACTGGCCCAGTCCAAACAGGATAAAGCGAAGGACGATAAACCGCTTCCAAAGCCGCAGCGTGGGGTCTCGCACGCGGTGAGCGTCATGCAAGCGTATAACGAGGCTCAGGCTGAGTTCAAACGAAACCCACGCAAAAATGCTGAGCTGGCGTCTGTACCAGCAGCGAAAGCTGGGCTAGACGCCATCAAGGAGACGGCCAAACACGACCTAGCAGGCGCATTGAACCAGTTCGAAGATCTGCTCAAAGCCCACAATAACATCGCAGAGTTGTATTACACCTATGCAGTCACCATGGCCAGCGTCAATGTCCCAGATATGGCAGCGCGTGGTTACACCTTCACCATCCTGCTGAACCCACGCTTCACCGATGCCTACCTCAACCGCTGCGCCATCTGGAACAGCATCGGACGGTTCAATGAAATCATCGCCGACATGGACATTGTTATCGGCTACGAACCCGATAATTTCGACGCCTATATCAGACGTGGGATCGCTTATCAGTCCAAAGGCGAAATGAAGAGCGCTAACCGAGATTTTGAAAAAGTATTCAAGGCTGACCTCCGCAACCACCCGGACATTGGCGTGCTGCACAAGAAGGCCGATCTCCTGTTCAACCAGAAAGACCTCGTCGGCGCGCTCGAAGCCTATGAAGCGCTGCTGGCCCGCAGCGATATCACACCCGCGATAGCGGCTGACGCCCATTATGGACACGCCAAAGTCCTGCTGAATATGGGACTGCCAGAGGACTCATTGGATAGTGCCAAAAAAGCCATGAATCTAATACCCGCCAACCCCAACTACTGCCATCTCGTCGGCGAGGCGGCTAAACAAGCTGGGATGTGGGTGGATGCGGCGGCAGGATGGCGTGCGTATGTGGCGACGGTCAAAGCCGGTCGGCAAGGTTTCCTACCACAGGATGTCGCCGAACACTTCCTACGTGAGGCCGAACAGCGGATTTAATCCCGTGGGTGCGCCCAGAAGCATGCGACCAGCTCGGCGCATTAATCGTCAGACCTGAGTTTTAGAAACGATGCAGAAACGGTCGGTCGCTATGCTGTGCATTATCTGTTTAGATAACACGTACAGAGGGGATAAACGACCATGTTTTTCCAGAACAAGCAGCAAAAATCCGCCGAGAAGTTGAAGCAGGCCGTCGCCCAATTGCAGGCCGGTCAGATTAAAGACGGCATCAAGCTGTTAGAAGAAGCGGGCAAGCTCGACCCGATGAACGCCCAAATCTTCGGGCTGATGGGGCGTGCCTATCAGATGGAGGACAACAACAAGGCGGCCATCCTCAACTTCCAGAAGGCGGTCGCCCTCAACCGCAGCGACCATGAATCGATGGGGCGGATGGCCGCCTGCCAGCTTGAACTCGCCCAGTTCAACGAGGCTGAGGTCGCCATGAACTATGTAATCAACCTGTTCCAGAAGCAGAACGAGCCGCTGCCAGAACAATACCGCGCCGTCGCGCAAGCCGTGAGCATCATGAAAGCGCGCCACGAGGCCGAAACCGAGTTCAAGCGCAGCCCGCGCAAGAACGCCGCCCTCGACTCGGTTCCGGCGGCTAAATCGGGTCTGGAGGCTGTTAAGGAGAAGGCCAAGCACGACCCCGCAGGCGCGATGAACCAATTCGACGCGCTGCTCAAGGCCCACAACAACATCGCCGAACTGTATTATAGTTATGCGGCCAGCGCTGGCACCCTCGGCGTTCTCGACCGGGCGATGTACGCTTACACCATCGCCATTCTGCTCGACCCGCGCTTCACCGACGCTTATCTCAATCGCGCTTCCATCTGGAACACCATCGGTCGCTTCCACGACATCATCGCCGACATGGACACGGTGCTAGCGTATGAACCCAACAACCTCGACGCTTATGTCGGGCGCGGCATGGGATACCAACTCAAAGGCGATATGGCGTCAGCCATGCGCGACTACGAGAAGCTCCTCAAGGCAGACCTCCGCACCCACCCCAACGCCGGTCTGCTACTCAAGAAGGCCGATTTAATGTTCGCCCAGAAAGACCTCATCGGCGCGCTGGAGGCCTACGACACACTCTTGGCGCGCAGCGATATTAACCCGGCGCTGGCGGCCAACGCCCACTATGGGCGCACCAAAATCCTGCTCAATATGGGACGCACACAGGACGCGGTAGGCAGCGCAAAACAGGCCGTGAGCCTCGTCCCTTCCAACCCAGATTACTGTCACATGCTGGGTGAAGCGGCGAAACAGGCTGGGATGTGGACAGACTCGGCGGCGGGCTGGCGGGCGTATGTCGCAGCGGTCAAGGCCGGTGGAAAGGGGTTCCTACCGCTGCACGTCGCCGAACATTTCTTGAGCGAAGCCGAAGAGCGCGTTTAAGGTATACGACAAAGGGGGCTGTCACAACGCACAGCCCCCTCACCTACTCTTATTCGAACTGCTAACGCTACGGCGTAAGCGCCTCAGCGGCGGCTTCGGCTGCCGACGAGTCGCCGGACAGCACATCCACCAGCGCCGACTGTAAGGCACGGGCGGCGCTGCTGGTGGCGATTTCGGGCATCACACTGGGTGAGTCTTCCAAGAGACCCGCAATCAATTCGTTGTCCATGCCGGGGAACGACCAGCGGCGCAGGCTGGCGCGCTGCGACGGCGGCATGGCAATCTGGCTGGCGTAGGCGCTCTGACGGTTCGAGTCCATCATCCAGTTGAGGAAACGCCCGCTGAGGAGCTGCTGCTCTGGGTTAGGCGTAACCATCACCCACATCCAGCCATCGACCAGCGTCAGCGGGTCGGCGTCAGTGGTCGGGACGGTGGCAAAGCTCAATGGGACGGTGGCATTGGTCAGGGCGCGCAGGTTCTGGGTGGTGATGACGGCGGCCTCGGTGCGCCCGTCCGCCAGCCGCACGAGGTAATCTGCTGGGCTGTCAAAGTCGATGACGGCGCGGCTGATGAGGCCAGCGTCGGCCATGTCCTCATAGAAGCTGAGAGTCATCAGCACGGCGCTGGGTGCGAGGTTTAGCGGCTCACCCGGCTGGGGCATCAGGCCGCCCGCCGCGAGATATTGCAGCCACAGCACATCGGTCAGGCCCACCGAACTGGACGCCGGGAAGGTGAAGCGCACCTCCCCTTCCAACAGCCCCTCGAACGACCATTCCGCGCCGTCATACAGGTCGGTGCGGTAAGCCGTCAGATAAATGTCGAGAAGGTACGGCAGGCCGTAGAGCTGGTTTTCGGCGCGCCCCAACCGCAGCGCCGAAGGGAATAAATCACCGATAATGGCTGACGCAATGCGGCCTTCCAGCGGGTAAATTAGCCCCTCGTTGGCGGCGGCCAACAGGTCGGAACGGCGCATCAGGGTCAGGTCAGGCAGTGCGCCCGGCGCGACCACCGCGCCAGAGCGCAGGGTGGCGAGGATGCCGCCCACATCGTCGGCGCGGCGGCGGCGGATTTCGACGGCGATGCCGGTCTGCGCGCTGAACTCGTTGACCTCGGCGGTCAGCAGCGCGGCCACTGGGTCGTCGCCGTCGGGCAATAACACATCGGGCAGCCACAGCGTCAGCGACGGTGGTTCCGGTGTCGGGACGACCACGGTGACGGCGGGACTGGGGGTGAGGTCAGGCGTCCCGGCCTGCGCGGACAGCGTCGGCGCGGGCGTGGCACTGTCTGGCGCGGGCTGACAGCCAACGCCCAGCGACAGCAGCACAAACCCGACCACCACCCCAATCCGGTTAAGCATGGGTCTTGAGCGCCTCGACAATGGCCTGCGGTGAGTCGGCGAACGAAATATTGCCCCACCCGTTGGAGTGCATATACGGTGTGATGTTGGGGTCGAGGACGATATTCTGCCAGAACGTGCCGTAGCAGATGATGGGGCGGCGCGGCGCATCCCCGGCCCGCATCATCTCGGAGGTGTAAACCAACTCATTGAGCGTGCCGAGTCCGCCGGGCATGACGACGAAGGCGTCGGCGAGGCGCACCAGCTCGAAAATGCGCTCATGCAGCGAATTGCAGGCCACTACCTCTTTCACCCACGGATTAACCCGGCTGCCCCGGTCGCGCTCCAAGGGGATACACGTCACGCCGATGACGTGACCACCCGCCTCATATGCGCCTTGGCTGGCGGCAGACATCAGGCCGTTGTAGCCGCCGGTCATGACGGTAAAGCCCTCCTGTGCCAGCAGCGCACCCAACAGGCGGGTTTCCTCGTAAATGGGGTCGGACGGGCGCGGGGTGGCGCTCCCGTAAATGGCGATGGTCGGCACGGTGGTCTTACTCCTCTGATTTCGGGTTGTACTTGGGCAGGAACGGCCCGACCGGCTCGCCGCCGACGAGGTGCATGTGGATGTGGTACACCTCTTGGCCGCCGTGTTCCTTGCAGTTGACGATGAGACGATAACCGCTGTCAGCGATGCCGAGGTCCTCGGCAATCTTGCGGGCGGCGGTGAACATGCGCCCCAGCATAGCCTCGTCCTCCGCCGTCACATCGCTGACGGTGGGAATCTCTTTGTTGGGAACAATCAAAATATGAACCTTGCGGCGCGGGCTGATGTCCCAGAAAGCCGAGACCAACTCGTCTTTATAGACGAATTTGCCGGGGATTTCACCGGCGATGATGCGCGAGAAAATGCTTGCCATGTCGGGGGTCTGCTCCTGTGGTGTAACGGTGATTACTTGCCCTTAAACACGGGGGGGCGTTTCTCTAAGAAGGCGCTGACCCCCTCGTGGAAGTCCTCGGTCTTGAACATATAGCCCTGCACCCGCGCCTCATAATCGGCGGCGTCGGACAGGTCGCGCTCGCTGGCGCGGTAGATGGCGCGTTTGGTCAGGGCGATGGCGCGAGTGGGCATATTCGCCAGCTTGACGGCCAGCGCGTGCGCCTCATCCATCAGCGCGGCAGACGACACCACCCGGTTGACCACGCCCCATTCGAGCGCCTCCTGCGCGCTGAAGCGGTTCTTGGCGTCGGCCAACAGCGCGAGTTCCAGCGCCTTAGCCGTCCCCACTGCCCGCTGAAGCAGATAGGTCAGCCCCCCGTCGGGGACGAGGCCGATGTTGACGAAGGCGGCGAACACGAAGGCCGACGCCTCGGAAGCGATTCGGAGGTCACAGGCCAGCGCGATGCTCGTTCCTGCGCCCGCTGCTACCCCGTTCAACGCGCAAATAACCGGTTTTTCAAGGCTGCGGAGCTGGTCAGCCAGCGTATTCAGCCCAGCGCGCAGAAATTCCGTCACAGGCACGTCGCTGTTGCCCTGCACCTCAACCAAGTCTGCGCCACTGCAAAAGCCCCGCCCTGCCCCGGTCAAGACGATGGCGCGCACCGACTCATCGCGGGCGGCGTCGCGCAGGGCGGCCTTCATCTCGTCCATCATGGCGGTGGTCAGCGCGTTCATCTGGTCGGGACGGTTGAGGGTCAGGGTCGCCACGCCGTCAGCGGTCGTATATTGAATGAATTGGTAGGCCATCTTAAAATCGCTCCGTTTTTGAGTAATGAGTGGTAAGTTTTGAGTGATGAGGGTTGGGGTGGTTTGCGCCCAAGAGGGTTATAGAAAAAACAGGAACAACACAAGAAAACACCGATTTTATCGGCTAAACTAGAGGTGGATGAATAAATGACCGGACGGGCAAACCTTGTCCCTAATCTCATTACTCATCACCCATCACTCGCAACTCTAATTGGCGGATTGTACCACGACTCAACAGGGGGCGGCATGGACAAAGGGGCGGACGACCACCGTCAGAAGGCGGGACGCGGGGCGGTCTCATTGGCGGTCGTGACGGTCAGCGACACGCGCACGCCAGAGACCGACGTGAACCGGCAGTATCTCGCCGCACAAATCGAGGCGGCGGGGCATACGCTGGCGGCCTATCGACTGATTAAGGATGAACCGTATCTGGTGGTAGGGGTGCTGGATGAGCTGTGCGCGCTGCCTGATGTGCGAATCATCATCTTCAACGGTGGGACGGGCATATCGCCACGCGACACGACCTATGATGTCCTCAGTCGCAAGCTGGAAAAGACGCTGCCGGGCTTCGGGGAACTGTTCCGCATGTTGAGTTATCAAGAGGTCGGCGCGGCGGCCATGTTGAGCCGGACGACGGCAGGCGTTTACCGTCAGACGCTGGTGTTTAGCACACCGGGCAGCCCCAACGCCG
>JALONW010000166.1 GCA_025454725.1 Anaerolineae bacterium | reverse complement strand
CACAGCGCCGCCTTGACCTGTGCAGGCGAGAGTGTCGGGCGCGCCTCTAGCATCTGCGCGGCCACCGCGCTGACCAGCGGCGCGGCCACCGATGTCCCGTCCACATGTTGGTGGTGTGCGTCTATGAGTTTATGCTGATAGGCGCGTGCCTGCAACGTTATCAGCAAATCTTCCAAATTGGTAACACCAAATAATTTGTCCATTAGGCGGGAAACCCGCCCGGACTCGACCATTTGGCGGATAGGGTGGTCGTGCTGTGCGCCCAAAAAGGGGCCGACCCAAAACGCCTCGCGCGCCACCGATGTCCCCGGCATGACCGGCGACGGCAACCAGCGCGCTGGGGCGACCAAATCGGGCTTGCTGCTGCCGTCGTAAGCAAGTCCATAATTGTGACCGTACAGCCACCAGTCCGAGCGGTCGAGCGTATTTTGGTCATCCAACCCACCGACCGTAATCGCGGCGGCGCTGGACGCGGGCGGTACAAGGTGGTCTACGTTCCGGTTGCCCGCTGCCGCAACCACTACAATCCCCGCGTCGGTTAGACGGCGGATGGCGATGTGCAGCGGGTGCTGGCTGTCATAGCTCACGTGATCGCCACCCACCGACAGATTAACGACGCGGATTCCGTAGAGGCTGTGGTTACGCACTACCCATTCTAGGCCGCGCAGGATGTCTTCCTCTTTGACCCAGTTGCGTGGGCTGCTGATTTTAATCAGCACGACCTCCGCGCCGGGGGCGATGCCTCGGTAGCGGCCGCTGCTGGTCGCGCCGTCGCCACAGCCGATGACGCTGGTCATCATGCCGTGCCAACTGTACGCAATCGAGGTGTCGATATGCTTTGGCTCGGTGATGTCGCCAGTGGTGGCGTTGACGTAAGCCTTAATCCGCCCTTTTAGGTCGCGGTGCGGGTAAAACCCAGAGTCAATGAAAGCAATCGTCACCCCGCGCCCGGTGTACTGGTCAGTTGCCCCGACGCGCACCGGAGTGGGCATCAGGGTGGCATGGCCGGGGCGCGCCGAAGGATAGTTGGCGGTTAAGACAGGCATGGTGTTGGGCGGTCCGCTGCGCTGCGGGTCATCGGGGGTGTCCACGGGTATCGGTAGGCGGCGAGGCACGTCGGCACGAATTACGATTCTGTGTGGCTGTTCTTGGCCGGGGCAACCGCCAAGAAATCATGGGTAAAGCGCTCGACATATATTTCACGCAGTGCTGCAATGCGCCCGGCGTCGTCACTGACGGCGATTAAACCGGCGTGACGGGGCTTGTCCAGCCGCCAGACTACCTCTGAATCGTTATACGCCGACAAATCGGGCTGGTGCTGGCGGGCAAGACAGACCAACAGCGCCCCGTAATGATTTGTGACCGGCGGCAGGGTATAAGTTTCGCCGCGTATAGTCATCATCTCTAAGCGCGCCCACTCTGCCCACAAGTTAATCCCACGGGTGAATTGGATGAGTTCCGCGATGTGTGCGCCGCCGACGCGGGCGGCAATTTCTAGGAAATAAAATTGTCCGTCAGCGCTGCCCTTGATAAATTCGGCGTGGGTCGGACCGTGGGTATGCCCCAGCGCCTCGATAACCTGTCGGTTAAAGCGGATGAGTTCCTGCGATTCGGGGTCGTCATCGGGCAGCGTGTAGGTCATGAAGACCCCGCCGTCATGACTGACGGCCAGCGGCGGGCGGCCATAGCGCGAGACATTGGCGAACACGGTTTTTCCGTCTACCGTCATTGAATCGACATGGTAGACATCACCGTTGACGAACTGCTCCAGCACGCGGAAGGACTGTTGGTCGCCCAGCTCCTCGACCAACTGCCACAGCTCGCCGTCGCTGTAGACGCGCTTAATCCCCATGGCGCCCGCCTCTAGGCGAGGCTTCAGCACCCACGGGGCAGGCACGCGCCAGACCCACTCGCGCACCTCGTCATGGTTGATGACCGCCGTAAACGGTGGGACACGTAAACCGGCTTTGTCCGCCGCCACGCGCATCGCCAATTTATCGCGGAATAATTTGGTCTGGCTGAGTCCCATGCCCGTCATGCGCAAGTGTTCGCGCAGGAAGGCGGCCATCTCGACGTCGTACTCGTCCAGCGGGATGATACGGTCAATCTTGCGCGTGCGGGCGAGATAGGCCACGCCGTGGATGACATCGGTCAGCTTGCTCAGGTCGGGCATCAGGAATAATTCGTCAATCGATTCCCACGGCCACGGGTCGTAACGGAGTTTTTCCTCGGTGAGCAAAATGGTATGAGCGCCTTGTTTTTTCGCCTCGCGCAGCAGGTCTTCGCCCTTAAAATAGCTGGAGATTGCCAAGATGATGGTCATGATGTGATGCCCGTCCGTTCCCCTAAGCCGACCGAAGATGTGCCAGCGATGGTAAATTAGCGCGGGATTTTACCGCCTTACCGTCAAATCTTCAAAGAACGTTAACACTTAGGCTGGATTGAGGCAAATTTTGTCCCATAAAAAAATCCCCACACCAAGTTTGGTATGGGGATTTTTCGATATTTAGGAATTTTTAGGAGGTTAGTAGCTTGGCAGGCTGGGGTCGATGTCCTTGGCCCATGCGAGGATACCGCCCTCAATGTTGACCAATTTTTCCTTGTCGTAGCCGACCTCGACCAGCGCGTTAATGCTGTCTGCGCTGCGCTTGCCGCTACGGCAGTGGACGAGGATTTCGCGGTCACGCGGAATCTGCGCCAGCACCGTGTCTTCGGCTTTGGCACGACCGGCCAATACCGCATCCTTCGCGGCGATGATGTCGCCCTTCGGGATTCGCAGGGTGCCGTCCAGCGCCGAAATGGCCCACTCATGTGGGTCGCGTACGTCCAAGACCAGCGTATCCGGTTCCTTGTCGAGGCGCGCCTTGAGCTGCTGAACATTCATCACGCGCATTCCGTCCACATCGGTGCTGGGGGTATTAAAGCCACTGCGGTCGTGGGCGGGCATCCCGCAGAACTGCTCATAGTCAATCAGCTCGATTTGGTCGTGTGGGACGCCGCAAACCGGGCAGTTCGGGTTTTTCCGCACCTTGATGGTCGTGAAGCTCATCTCCAGCGCATCGTACAGCAGCATTTTCCCAATCAGCGGGTCACCGATGCCCAAAATCAGCTTAATGGCCTCGGTTGCCTGCATGGTGCCGACAGTGCCGGGCAGGATGCCCAAGACGCCGCCCTCGGCGCAGCTTGGGACAAGCCCCGGCGGGGGCGGTTCTGGGAACATGCAGCGATAGCACGGGCCGTCCGCGTGGCCGAACACCGCAACCTGACCCTCAAAGCGGAAAATCGAGCCGTAAACGTTGAGCTTGCCCAGCTTGACGGCGGCATCGTTGACGAGGTAGCGCGTCGGGAAGTTGTCCGTCCCGTCGACCACCATGTCGTAATCCTTGAGGATGTCGAGCGCGTTGTCGCTGGTGAATGGCACGTTATATTTGTTGATAATCACATCGGGGTTGAGGTCGCGCAGGCGCTTTTCGGCGCTGTCCAACTTGCTCATGCCGACAGTCGAAAGGCCGTGGATGACCTGACGGTGCAGGTTGCTCTCGTCCACCACGTCATAATCGACGATGCCCAGCGTGCCAACGCCAGCGGCGGCGAGGTACAGCGCAGTCGGGCTGCCGAGGCCGCCCGTGCCAATCAACAAGACTTTGGCGGCCTTGAGCTTGCGCTGACCATCCATGCCGACTTCCGGCATGATAACGTGGCGGCTGTAGCGGCGGATTTCAGCATGGGAGAGCGTTGGGAGGGTGTCTGTGGCGGCGGTCATGGGGGTTCCTTTGTGTCTGTGACTTTTAGGGAGACAAGCTTATGAGGCGGCTTGTAGGTCTTGTTTGAGCGTGGCCGCTGGGACGACACCGTTGTAGACCTTGCGCGGCGTGCCGTCAGCGTTGAGGACGAATAGAGTCGGGACGGTCATCACCCCCCAGCGCGAGGCGGCTTCAGGGTCGGCCTCGGCATCGACGCGCACGACATGAAGCGCGTCGCCCAGTTCTGATTTGAGGCGTTCCAGCGCCGGGGTTTGGGTCGTCCGGCAGGGGATACAGGTCGGCGTGGTGAAATACAGCACGGTCGGGACGTGCGGCGCACCGGTCAGCAAAGGGTCGGCAGGGTGGGCGGCTTTGCCCATCTGCCAGTGAGTGAACAGCCGGTAAGCGACCCAACCGGCAGCGGATAGGACGAGTGCAAGCGCGAAACGTTCCAGCATCACGAGACGACCTTTACCACACGGCGGACGGGGGTGTGTTATGAAAGCGGCGAACGGGTGAAACCGGGCAGACCGAGCTTGTTAAGTTGGTAGTAGACCGCGCAGCCGAGGCAGAAGTTTAACCAGAAATTGAGGTTCGCCAGCGCAATCACCACCCACACCAGCACCCAGCCCAGCGCGCCCGCACCGGTCAGCAGTGCCAGCGTCGCGGTGAAGTTGAACGCAGCACCCACCCCCATCGCGAAGCGGTGCGGTTCGGGGTTGTCGAGCTGAAGGTTGGGCTTGACCACCTCACGCGGCTTGAGGACGTTCTCGTAGAACAGCTTGAACGGCGCGTAAGGAGAGTTCAGTGCGCCCAAGAGCTGTGCTATGCCGACGAACAGCACCAGCGGCCACAAATTGAGGATGAAGCTGACCAGCAGCAGGATAATCGTGCTGGCCTGCCCGACCTTCAGGCCGGTCTGGTCGATTCGGCGCGGGACATTCTGCCCGCCCGCGATGCTGGGGATAATCCGCAGCGCGTCGCCCGCCTCGACCGGCGTATCGAGGCCGTCCAAAAAGCGGATGTCCTCATCACCGACAAAAATGTTGACGAAGGAACGCAACTCGCTGTTGTTGAACAGATGCGGCTTGAGGTCAGGGAACTGGGTGGTCAGGTCATCTAGCGCCGCGCGGATGGTGTCGCCACTGACGGTAACTTGGGCATTGTTACCCGTGTAAACGCGCAGCGGGGTCGGAATCTTGATTGAAGGCATGGGGTCTCTCCTATGGTGAGTTGAGTTTGTGAAAATACGGACAGAGTTTAACGTGCATCCGGTCGGTTTGCGCCGGGTGTTTCTTACTTAATCGCTGGTGATGAGTTCCAGCGTGTCGAAGCCGGTCTTATCGGCACGCAGGCGGTAGGCGCGCAGGTCAACCGCTTGACCGTCGTTGACCTGTGCAATCAGCCACAGGAAATTGACGCCCGTCCCCTCGACCGCCGCGTTCAGGTCATACGCCGATGGGATGGCGGGTGAATTGGGGTGGCTGTGATACCAACCCAAGAGCGTCAGGCCGCGCTCGTCGGCGGCGTCCTCGTGCTTGGCATATTCCAGCGGCGTCATGGCGTAACGGTGGAACTGTTCGGCCTCGGCAAAACTGTTCTTGACCGGTGAATGGTCTATCAGGGTGGCGCTGTCTCCGCTGATGTCACCCATCAAGAAGCCGCCGCCCTCGTTGGGGTAGGCGCTTTGCAGGTGGGCGAGGATTTGCGCCCGCAGGTCTTTCGGTAGCTGGATGTGCATTCAGTCCCTCTGTACTCATCACCCCAAACAACAAAAAAGGCCAACCGTCTGTGACGGTTGACCTGCTTTCGCACTCGTGAGCCTCGGCTTTTTACAGCCGGGGTACGGTCAAACGTCCAGACGCCGGGGCGCAGTCTGACAGCCACACATGCAGCAGGTCATGTGGGTGGGGCAGAAAGCAGCGGGGGTGGACAGTGTTTGAGCCATAATCATCAGCATAACGTTTCTGCTTTGAACTTGCAAGAGTCCAGATGGGGGTGGCGCGGCGAACCTTACCACGCCGCCCCACGTCGCTTTATTCTAGCGTCGCCTCGAACACCCACGGGCCGAGAATGCGCTCGGCGGTAATGTCTTCGATGGTATAGAACACCTTAAACATATCCACCTGTGACACATCCTCGCTGCCGGGCAATGGCAAAATCCCTAAACCGTTGGCTTCATCCCAGAACACCATCGCTTGAACACCAGCTTGATTGAGCGCATCGTTGATGAGTGGGATTTCGTCCTCGGTCGCAAAATTGCTTAAACGGAGGTGATTGACAACGATTTCTAGCACACCATCTTCGGTTGGAGTTAGGCCGCCAACGGTAAAAGAGCCGCAAATGGGCGTATTGGGTGCGGGGATGGATTCTGGGGTTGGCGCAGGAGAAGGTTCAGCCGTGGCTTCAGGTTGGATGAACCCATCCAGCGGTGGCAGACCCTCGCGCTCTAACAGCGTGAAAAGTGAAAATTCTGGGTTAGAGACAAAATGGGGTCGGTAGTAGCCTTGATAGAAGGAGGACGATTGTTCTGGCAGGTATGGGAAACACATCTCCAAGATAGTGGCCGACGCTGACCATTCAACCTGTTTAAGGGTCAATGTATGGCCCTCGCCTTCCCAGCGGCGTGCCTCGGTTACAGGGATTGCAAATGTGAAGGGGACGGGGATAACCTGCCGTTCGTCGGGATTGTTGGGCGTGATGGGAATCGCCAGCATCACGATTGCCGTGAAGGTTGTCTCTCGGCTGCTTTCTAGGCGACCTTGCATGAGGTTTGGATGAGCAAAATAGACAGATTTTTGTCCTGAGAAGGGCGAAACACTTTCCTCACTCAAATATTGAGCGACTCCGGTGGTCTCTTCCAGAAGTATCCCAGAGGCATTATAGATTTGGATGCTGGCCGAGGTGACATAGGCGCTGAGGTTGTTCAGGTCGAAGTCATATTCCCACGCCACCTGCACCCGCGACTCATCGGCGGATGCCCATACGAGATTGACGGTAACGCCGGGGATGGGTTTAGCAGTCAGGTTGAGTGGAGTGGCATACGACGGATATGAAAGGGTGTCTTCTTCCTCTTGAGCGCTGATGGGCAGCATCAGGCCGGTGAACAGCACAATCAACGTAAAGCCGAGTTTTAGAACGCGCATCGGAGGTTCCTTTCGGTTTTGGCCGCGCATCACAAGTAGGGTCATAACCGGGGTGAGGTTACAGCGCTCACCCCGGTTACAGATTGACTCTATGGACTCTTATTCCAGCGTCACCTTGAACACCCACGGGCCAAGGATGCGCTTGGCGGTGATGTCATACATGATGTGGCTCATTTCCAACATTTCAAATTCGGACAATGGCCTATTGGGATCGATACTGCTCAAGCCAAGCCCCTGCCGCTGGTCCCAAGAAAACCTTCCGACAGAACCGGCTTGTTCAAGGGCATCGTTAACGAGGGAGATGGTTTCGTGATTAGGGAACATCTGAAAACGCAGGTCCTCAATGACCACTTCCAGTGTCTCGTCAGAGTCTGGTTCCAGCCCACCCACAATAAATCTGCCGCAGATACGATCATTGACCGCTGGCGGTTGAGCGGTTGGGGGCGCGTCGGGTTCGGGGGTGGCTTCAGGGCGCTCTAACCACACTAAACTGCTGGTTTCCTCACCGCTGATGAGCTCGAACTCTGGAAACGGAAGGTAGGTTTCGAAATGTGGGGTGTAGAAGCTGTGATACAAATTGTTGACATCGGGGATATAGGGGAAACAGATGTCCACCAGCGTGGCCGATGCAGCCCACTCCACCCGCTGAAGGGTAAGCGTGTAACCATTAAACGAAATGGTGTGCTCGCCTTCCCATATTTTGGCCTCGGCCACCGTCAGATCAAAGGTGAACGGGACAGGCACGACCCGCCGTGGTTCTGACACATTAGGTGTCACCTGAGTCGCTAAAAGCGCAATAAACGTGAAGGTGGCGGTGTCGCCAGCTTGGTAGGGCATGAAGATGTCATCGCGCTGGCTGACTGTATAGATGATGGTTCGTCCAAAGGGGCTGTTTGAACCTGAGTCCTCAAAATGGCGTGCCACACCCCCTACAGGTGGCATTTCGATGCCATACTGATCGTAAAGTTTCATGTCATGGTTGAGGACACCCGCAGTGGAAGGGGCGGGTTCCGACACAATTTCCCATGCCACCTGCACCCGCGATTCATCAGCGGACGCCCATACCAGATTGATGGTGACGCCGGGGAGAGGCTCAGCGGTCAGGTTGAGTGGGATGGCATACGACGGATATGAAACGGTGTCTTCTTCCTCTTGGGCGCTGATGGGAAACAGCAGGCCGGTGAACAGCACGAGCAAGGGTAGGCCCAGTTTTAGAACGCGCATCGGGGGTTCCTTTCGGTTTTCGCCGCGCATCCTGAACACTGTAGCATGACGGCGGGAGTGAGGGATATACCTCGCCCCCGCCGCTTACCCAACGCTGTATGGTGCTATTTCAGTGGGATTTCAAACACCCACGGGCCGGGGATGCTGTCGTGGAGATAGTTTGCCATCATCTCGTCGAGCATGAGCCATTGTTCCAGTGTAGGCTCGACCCCCTCTGATGGGATGCTGGTTGTGTAGCCTCGGGGTTCACGCTCAATCTCCACCGGAATCCCCGACTCAGCCAATGCCGCTTGGAAGGCTTCCCATCGGTCATCCGGCACATCAAAGAGAAAGTGTGTGAGCCGCACAATATGCACTCGCAGCACCCCGTCCTCATCGGCGGTGACGCCTAGTAAGGTCATGGTGTAGCACTCGGTCGTCCAATCATCAGAGAAGTCAGGGGGGTATTCGATGTTGAGGCTCTGGAACGACGGAATGCTTGGAAGTATCAGTAAATGGTATGGGGGCAAGTCACCCGCACGGAAACAAACTTTACCCAGCGTCATTGACGGCGCATAACGGATGTCGCGGATGGTGATGGGGATGTCTGCCGCTGTCACCGTAACGGGTTCTTCTGCGGCCTCGACCACCGGGATAAACGGCAGCGTGATGTTGAAACTGAATTTGTGCGGTGTGACCCGTTCCCGTTCGGGTTCTTCCGTGGCCTCTGGTGAGCCAGCCGAACCGCTGTCGACACCACCCATAGGTGTGGAGAACCCCGTGTTGCTGTAGCCGACCATGCGGACCACCACCGTCAAGTCAAGCGATTCCGTGTCGTCGGTGATGGCGGTGGCGTCCCAACTGGTTGCCCTGTTAAATGATGCTCGCTGTGACCCGCCGCTACCACTGCCATAAAGAGAATACCCAAAATCTGCATAGTCGAACAAGTTGCCTTCAGCGTCGAACAACTGGACGGTGAGGATGCCGGGCTGGAGATAGTCGTGCGAATAATCAACCTCCCAACCGACAGCGATGCGGTTGCCGTCAGCGTAGCCCCATAGGAGTGTCAGGTTCACATCGTCTTCTGGGTGAGATTGGGTGAGTTCCAGTGGGGTGATCAGATTCTCGGTCCTAGCGCCCTCGATGCCGGGATCGACGTTGACGAATTGGGATTGATAGACCGCGTAAGCGCCGGTCACCAAGGCCAATGCGAAGATGAGGGTGAGGACAGTGGTGCTGAAGCGTAGCGCAGGCCGGGCAGCGGGAAGTTTCTGTGCCATTGGCAGGCGCTTTTCGATGTCATTCCAAAGGTTCATGGTGTCGGGAATCTCCTGTTTAGCGAGGTCATCGAGTAGGTTGTGGAGGCTGTTTTGGTCCATGGATCTAGTCCTCCCACGCGGGTTTGGATCTGAACGGGTGGAGCAGGGCACGCAAGCGCTTGCGGGCGGCGTGTAGACGCCATTTGACTGTTCCGGGTGGTGCGCCAATCTGATCGACCATCTCGGACTCGTTGAAGCCGAGGTAGTAGCGCAGCACGACGGCGGCGCGCTGGTCGGGCGTTAAGGTGTCAAGTGCCAGTCGGACGGCCTCGCGCAGTTCTCCTGCTTCTGGAGCGAGGTCAGGGGAGTCACCCCCGTCGCGCAGCCACGTCGCCAACGTGTTTGTATCAGTGTCCGGCTCATCGTCCAGTGGAATCTGTCGATTTTGGCGTTTGCAGACGGCCAGCGCATCGTTGACTACCACACGCATAAACCACGGCCCGAACGCTCTTGTTGGGTCGTACTGCGCGATGCGCTCATAGACCCGGACGAACGCCGCCTGCACAATGTCCTCGGCGGCGTGTTTGTCCTGTGTGACCAGATAGGCGGCGCGCAGTGCCTTAATCTGGTAGGCAGCAACCAACACGGCCAGCCCCTCGATTTCGCCGCGCCTCAGCCGTTGGATAGCGGCGCGGATGTGCGGTTCTTCGATCATCGCTTATCGCCCAGAAACAGATGGTTCAGGTTAGACATGTCTACCCTATATAGAATCGGGGCGGCGTTTAGGTTGGATATTGGGTTGAAAATGCCTCACAAAACACAAAACTCCTTCAAACATCAGTAACAAACCGAGTTTGAGGAGTATTGCCCAATTTGGGACTGAGGTTGGCGGCTAGGCTTTTACATCAACGCCAGTGTACCAGTGCTAGTCAGGCAGTCTTGCGCCATTCACCCATGTAGGCGGCGAGGGCCGGGATATCCCCCGCCGCTTACCTAACGCTGTATGGTGCTATTTCAGTGGGATTTCGAACACCCACGGGCCAATAATACTGTCGTTGAGGACGGTATCCATCAACTCATGGAATCGCTCTTCATAAGCGCGGTCAATGGGGTAGGAATCAACGTCCCAAGACATCCCAAACCCTTCATCGAAACGCTGGACGTTGACCGGAAGTTCGGCTTCCTCAACCGCCGCTTCAAAAGCAGCCCAACGCTCATCGGTGATGGTGGAGCTTAGGGAGACGAACCGTAGGATGTCGAGTTTCAACAGTCCTTCGTCATCGGCTAACAACCCCAACACGCTAAATTCATCACATTCGGCTGTTCCGTCTTCAGAGGGTTCGACTTTCTCTGAGGTGCTGAAAAACTGTCCATATCCGTCGTTGGCGAGGCGTAATCCATATTGGCTGAAGGAACCGACTGGGACACAAATCTTGCCCAATGTCACCGATGGCGCATAACGGATGTTGCTGAGGGTGATGGGGATGTCCGCCGCTGTAACCGTGACCGGCTCTGCTGTGCCCTCGACTGCCGGGATGAACGGGAGTGTGATGTCAAAACGGAACTCGTGCGGCGGGACGAGCAGGCGTTCAGGTTCTTCGGTGGCTTCTGGTAAGGCGGGCGAACCGCCGCCTCCCTCTCCGCCGCCGCCACCGCCGCCTCCTCCTGCTTCTCCACCGCCACCACTGATAAATCCACTCAGGCTATTGGGTTCGCTGCTTAGTGTCAGCACGACAGTGAGTGTGATGTTTTCGGGGTTGCCAGTGATGTGGGTGGAATCCCAGCTTGCGACACTGCCAAATGTGCTGCCTTCACCGTCGCCACCCCCACCGCCGCCGCCTGCACGGACAAAATCTGCGTTGTTGAAGGCATTACCTTCAGCGTCATACAGTTCAATGGATGCAATTCCCGGTTGATAATAGGTGTTCTTGTAGCCTACCATCCAATCCACCGCAATCCGGTTGCCGTCAGCATAGCCCCAGTGCAGCATGACGTTCACATCGGCGTCTGGGTGCGCTTGGATAAGCCCCAACGGGGTAATCAGCGCTTCTGCGCCAACACCGACGATGCCGGGGTCGCCGTTGACCACCTGAGACTGATAGACCGCGTAAGCGCCCGTCACGAAGGCCAGCGCGACGATAAGGGTGAGGACCGCAGTGCTAAAGCGCAGCGCAGGCCGGGCAGCGGGAAGTTTCTGCGCCACCGGTAGGCGCTTTTCGATGTCATTCCAGAGGTTCATGGTGTCGGGAATCTCCTGTTTAGCGAGGTCGTCAAGAACGTTGTGGAGGCTGTTTTCATCCATAGCTAGTCCTCCCACGCGGGTTTAGGTTTGAAAGGATGGAGTAAGGTGCGCAGACGCTGACGGGCGGCGTGTAAACGCCATTTGACTGTTCCGGGTGGCGCGCCGAGCTGGTCGGCCATCTCGGACTCGCTGAGGCCGAGGTAGTAACGCAGCACGATGGCGGCGCGCTGGTCGGGAGTCAGGCTGTCGAGCGCCAGTCGGACAGCTTCGCGCAGTTCGCCAGCTTCGGCGGCGAGGTCGGGCGAGTCACCCCCATCGAGCAGCCATGCGGCCAGCGTGTTGGTATTGGTGTCCGGCTCATCATCCAGCGGAATCTGCCGGTTTTGGCGCTTACAGGCCGCCAGCGCATCGTTGACCACTACGCGCATGAACCACGGCGCAAACGGCCTTGACGAGTCGTACTGCGCGATGCGTTCATATACCCGGACGAACGCCGCCTGCACGATGTCCTCGGCGGCGTGTTTGTCCTGTGTGACCAGATAGGCGGCGCGCAGTGCCTTAATCTGGTAGGCGGCAACCAACACGGCCAGCCCCTCGATTTCGCCGCGCCTCAGCCGTTGGATGGCGGCGCGGATGTGCGGTTCTTCGGTCATCGCTCATCGCCCAGAAACAGATGGTTCAGGTTAGACATGTCTACCCTATATAGAATCGGGATGGCGTTTAGGTTGGGTATTGGGTTTAGAATCCCCAAAACAAAACCCCCTGAAGCGCCGATTACGGCGGCTTGCAGGGGGCATCGTCCTAGCGGGATTGTGGGTTAGGCCGCCGCGAAAACTGCCACGTCTACGCCTTCATGCCAGTTTGTGCCGTCCGGGAGCACGGTCTGGTTGTCAAATTCGGCCTGCATCAGGTTTGCGCCGTTGAGCGCCGCGCCGCGCAGGTCTGCGCCGCGTAAATCTGCACCCCACAGGTTGGCGTCGCGCAAATCAGCCCCTTGCAGCAGCGCGCCGCGCAGGTCGGCACGGGCGAGGTGGGCGCGCACCAGCGTCGCGCCGGTCAGGTCTGCGCCCGCCAGCAGTGTCTCACGCAAGTTGCCGTCAGTCAGGTCGGCTTTGAGCAGGCGGCTCTTGCTCAGGTCGGCCTCGCCGAAATAACTCCCGGTCAGCGTCGCGCCGCTGAGGTCAGCCAGCGGCAGGCGCGCCTTCGCCAGTCGGACGTTCTGCAACCGCGCCCCGGCCAGCCCGATACCCTGCATTGAGCCGTCTTGGAAATGTAAGCGCTCCTTGAGCGCCTCGACCGCTGCCAGCGCGGCACTGTTGTTGCCCTGCGCCACCTGCCCGACCAGTTTCTCACGCGGCAGGCGGGCGCTGACCTGTGCGCGTACCAACTTGATGACCCATCGAATCACGGGGACACCTCACCCTAAACACTCATTCTGTACGATGAATTTAACCATTACGTCGGGGGGACAGGGTAGGGCGCGCTTGCACACCGACCCCGCGCCACCGATAATCAGTATCCAGAACCCATTATGGTGGAACACGTCAAAAATGTCGAAAAAAGCCCTGCTGCAAGTCGCGCTGTCGGTCGTCTTTGGGATTACGCTGGCGCTGGTGACGATTGCCTTCATCCTGCGCTTGTTCCCGCACCTCACACCGGGCGGGACGCGCTTCGTGTTTACCGACCTTGACGGTGACACCTTTCGATTCCAGCCGGGGCAGGTGCGCCCGCCGGACGAAAATAACGTGTTGGAAGATGTGCTGCGCTTTGACGATTCCGACGGCTTCCGCCAGCCCGCACGTCCATCCGATGATTACCGCATCGCGGCCATAGGCGATTCGTTCACCGACGGTGGCGAATTCCCGTGGCCGGACGTGCTGGCCGACTCACTGGGTGTGCCGGTGCGTAACCTCGGTTACAGCGGCTTCGGCCCGTTGGAATATGCCGAGGTTGCCAAGCAGTACCTCGCGCCCGACCATGATTGGGTGGTGGTGGCTTATTTTGAGGGCAACGACCTCAGCAACATCGAGACCAGCCGCGCCCGTGCCGACGCCGCTGGCGGCGAGGTTGTCCTGAACATCCAGCGCACGATGCGCGCTCCGATTACCGATGTCAGAACATTGGAGGAGTACACCGATATTACGCTGGCGGCGGATGGGAATTACCTCTATCCGCTCGACCACAGCATACGCGGCGGGCGAACGTTCGGGCTGGCCTACCTCAGCGATTACTTGTGGTGGCTGAACGGGACGCTGGACACCTACACCGACTCGCGCAACCTGCGCGAACTGGCCGAGTCGCTGGCGACCATCCGCGACAGTGCCGGGAGCGCCTGTGTCGCGCTGGCCTATGTGCCGGTCAAGGGGAACATCTACTTCCCGTTTGCCGACCCCGAAGGCAACCGCCGCTATGTGTTGGAAAACGCCCGCGCCGTCTCGGTTGACCCCAACACGGGCTGGCTGACGCTGGGGCCGCTGACGCTGCAGGACTACACCGATTGGGAGGGGAACGTGGATAACCAGCGCGAGGCCGTCCGCCGCGCCGCTGAAAACGCCGGTTTCGCCTTTATCGACCTTGTACCAGCGTTCCGCCTCAATGCCGAGCGCGGCAACGTTACCTACTACACCTACGACTCGCATTGGAACAGCGATGGTCATGCCCTCGCAGGGGAGACCATCGCTGAATATATCCGCCAAAACCCGTGTCCTTCGGCG
>JALONW010000165.1 GCA_025454725.1 Anaerolineae bacterium | reverse complement strand
CAATCAAGCGATGTTCAACGAGACAGGGGGCATCCCCGACGATTTTCCGGCGTGGATGAAGCAGCGCCAGCGCGGGGCGGACTGGGGTCTGCTGGTGGCGGCAGTGATTGGTCTGCTGGTAGGCTGGGCGTTCTTCGTGCGCAATGGCGTCCCCGCTGTCACGCAGGGGACGCACACCGCTTTTATGGCCGCCGATTTCGCTGACGCGCTGCGCGAGGGCGTGGTCGTCCCGCTGTGGTCGCCCCATGCTCAGAACGGCTACGGCGCGCCCATCCCCCAGTTCACACCGCAGGGCGGGGCTTATGTGATTGCGCTGGTTGAATTGTTCTTTACCGACCGCACCAACGAGGCGGTGCGGCTGGTCATGGTCGTGTCGCTGGTGGCGTCCAGCATGCTGTGGTATTCACTGGTGACGGCATGGGGGCTGCGCTGGGGGCTGGCCTCCGCCGCGTTGTATGTGCTGTCACCGTTCGTGGGCCTGACCGCCCCTCATGTGCTCGCCGACCCGGCGCTGGTCATCTCACACGCGGTCGTCCCGGCTTTCCTACTGGTGGTCACACGCTGGCTGCAAGACCCCAAGCCGCCGGTATTGGTGGTCGCCGCGCTGGTACTGGGGGCGTTGGGCTTGGTCGCGCCGCTGGTGGCAGTTGGAGGATGGGGGCTGGCGGTCGTGCTGGCGATGACCACGGGTTATCGCAGTGCTTTCCCCTCGCTGTTGGGAGTGGGGCTGGCCGGGGCGGGCATCTGTGCGCCGCTGTGGCTGCCCGCGCTGCTGCTCAACCCGGCGGTGATGTGGCTGCCGTCCGGTCAGCCGCCCGCCTTTGAGGTGCGCGCCCTAGAAATGTTCACGCCCGTCCGTATCTACCCTTCCACGCCGCAAGGGACGGTCGGGCTGCTGCTGATGCTGGCGCTTGGCGGGGCTTGGCTGGCACGGGCGCGGGGTGGGGTGGTTTGGCCGCCGCTGTTGGCCGGGACGGTGGCGCTGGCTGCCGCGTTCGTCGGCTGTCTCGTTGCTCCATCCATGGGGTGGTTGGTACTGGCGACGGTCGGGGCGGCGCTGGGGGCTTCTGGGGTGTTGGTTTGGCTGGACAACACGGTGCGCCCGTCGCGGCGTGTGTGGGCGCAGGCCAGCGCGGTGGCCTCGGTGTTTGCGCTGTCGCTGCCAGTCTTGGCGACCCCTTTCGGCCCGACCACCACCGATTTTTCGCCCGCCGCCCAACTGCGCTACGAGCAGCGCACGCGCAGCACCGCGCTCCTGCCGTCCGGTCATTCCCTGCCCAGCGCGCTGCCGGTATCATTGTCCGCCAGCCCGTTCCTATTGGGCGGTTATGAATCAGGCGTGTTCAACCGAATCGCGCCGACTGGCAGCCTGCGGCTTGCGCCGATTGACCAGAACAGCCACGCCAGCAGTTGGCAGCTCACGTTTTCTGCCGATATACAGGCTGAAGTGCTGTTGGCTCACTTCCCCGGCTGGTATGCACAGCTTGATGGTCGCCCGCTGGCGGTTAGCCCATCGCCCAACGGACTATTGACGGTGGCGCTGCCCACCATGCCCAGTGGCGTGCTGCGCGTCGATTATGGCCTCGCTCCGCCGCAGGTCGTCGCGTGGCTGGCCGTGCTGATGACGGCGGGAGTCTTGGCGCTCTATGTGCGGCGGCGGTAGCCTTTCCCCGGTCGATTCAGTACAATAGCCGCCACTGACCTTTTTTAGGCCGCAACCTTTTTTACGGCTGCATGATGGAGTAACGGATATGGCGATGGGCAAAGAACAAATTTCGCTGTTAATCGGTGATGGCTGGACGGCACTGCGTGGGGGCAACACCGACGCCGCGCTGGACGCCTTCCGCCGCGTACTGAACGACGATGCCGAGAACATCGACGCGCACTACGGCCTCGGCCTCGCCCAACGCTCTAAGGGTGATAAGACCAGCGCCAAGACCGCCTTTGAGACCGCACTGCGCGTGTGCGAGCGTGAACTCGCGCAGCTCCGCAACGGGACCAACGTCAACGACCTGACCACCACCCGCGATGACCGCTACATGATGCTCATCCGCATGTTGGGTCAGCGCATTACAGAGGTCAGCGCCTAAGGCGGTGGGCCGCTGGGGAATTTAGATGGAGAAACGCGAACGCCTCGAAAAGACGCTCGCCGGGGAGCCGACCGACCGCGCCCCGGTGGCCTTGTGGCGTCCGTTTCCCGGTGATGACCAGCGCGTGAACGACCATGTGCAGGCCGTGAACGAGTTCCAGTTCGCCTATGACTGGGATATGTGTGTGGTCGTGCCGCCGTGGTCGTTCGCGGGCGTAGATTATGACTTACAGGACGAGTGGCGCGGCGCGGCGGACGGCGAGACCCTCCCGCTGCGCCGCCCGGTTAAGCGGTCGTTGGACTGGACGGAACTGCGCGTCCCCGACCCGACACGCGGTGCGTTCGGTCGGATGGGCGAGGTCGCCCGCCGCATGGCCGAGTCGATGCAGCTCCCCGGTACGCCGGTTGTCCTCGGCATCCTCAGCCCGCTGGCGCAGGCCGAGCGCCTTGCTGGGCGTGAGCTGCTCATCCGCCACCTGCGGACGCGCCCCGACCGCCTCCGCACCGGCTTGAACACCCTCACCGACGCGACGCTGCGCTTTTTGGATTCGCTGCGGTCGGTCAACCTCGCGGGCGTGTATCTGATGGTTGAACATGCCGACCCGCTGGCACTGTCCGAGGCTGAATACGAGGCGTTCGGCCTGCCCGGTGACGCGGCGGTGCTGGCGGAACTCCCCAAACTGATGTGGTTGAAAATGGCCTATCTGCGCGGTGATACCCCCATGCTCAAGCTGGCCGAGGGCTTAAATGCCGACGTACTGGGCTGGGATGATATGCAGGGCGAGACCGACCTCGCGACGGCGCGGGGGCAATGGGGCGGTGCGTTCATCGGCGGCCTTGATGCAGAGAAGCACCTGCGCGGCGGGACGCCGGTCGGCATCCGCGAGGCATCGCGGGCGGCGCAGTCGGCGATGGCGTCACGCCGTTTAATCGTGGGCTGCGGCGCGCCCGGCCTCATCACCACCCCGGCCAGCCACTGGCGGGCAGCACGCCTGAGCGTGGAGAAACAGTTATGAGTTTACGGGTGATTTCAGGGTCGGCGCGGGGGCGCAAACTCAAGTTGGTGCCGGGTGATACCACCCGCCCGATTATGGACCGGGTGAAGGAGGCGCTGTTCAATATTCTGGGGCGGCGCGTCCTTGATGCCCAGATGTTGGATATGTTCGCTGGGACGGGTAGTGTCGGCATCGAAGCCTTGAGCCGGGGGGCGGCGCACTGCCTGTTCCTCGACCTAGAACGGCGCGCCGTCGAGACCATCCAAGCCAACCTCGCGCTGTGCGGCTTCACTGACCGCGCCACCGTCCGGCGCGCTGATGCGTTCGCGGTGCTGCGCGCCACCCCGACGCCCTGCGACCTCGTGTATATCGCGCCGCCGCAGTACAAAACGCTGTGGCTGGACTCGCTCAAGGCGGTGGATGCTTCACCAAGCTGGGTCAAGCCGGACGGGGTACTGGTCGTCCAGATTGACCCGACCGAGCGCCAACCAGTGGCATTACAGCATTTCACGGCGTATGATGAGCGTACCTACGGCAGTACGCTGCTGTGGTTCTTCCAACCCAATGAGTCCGACGACCCACCTTCCGACCAGCCAGTACAAGGGGACGAGGCATGATTGACCTCAACGCGCTAGAACAGGCCGCCGACGCCTTCATCGCCGCTTTCAAGATTACCGAGCCACCCGTCCCGGTCGATGAGCTGCTCAATCGTCCCCAACCGGGTATGTGGGAGCGCGTAGACCTCAGCCAACTGACCATGAGCTTCGCTATTCGCGGCGACCGTTTCGCGCCGAGGGTCTCATTCGCCAAGTTGGTCGTTCGCCAACTCGTCCAGACCGAATGGGGCGCGCAGCACAACCTCCCGGCGCTGATTGGCAATAATCCTGAGGCCGTCCTCGCCTTCGCCCGCATGATTCTCGTCCCCCGCGCCATCCTCGACACCATCCCCAAGGCACGTTGGAGTCCAATTGAAATCGCGTCCGACTTCCACATCCCAGAGGACGACGCCGAGGCGCGGCTGGAGATGATTCGGTCGCAGGCGGGCTGACGGTGATGGACGCCAAACTCTACATCGAGCGCCTATACGAAGACGAGTCGGTCACGTCATACCTCGACGATACCGCCGCCGCGCCGCTGCTCAAATGGGCAGAGGGGCAGATTGCGCGCATGGTGGGCGCGGCGCAGGACGAGGCGCGCTTCGAGCGCGACTTTTCGGCGCTCAAGAAGATGCTCAAGCGCATCGGGCGCTACATTGACCGGCGTGTCGAGTGGACGGAAGCGGAGCAGGCCGCCGAGTTGGAGGTCATCCGCGCCGACGCCAAATGGTTAGCCACCCCATTGACACTGACCACCCCGGCGGATTATTTGAATAAACCCGGTGTCGAGGTCGTTTTGGCGATGATTGGCGGGGGCGAAATTGCGCCCGTCGCGCCGCCGACCGACCAGACTCCACCCGCGCCGCCAGTTGAGCCTGCTGTGCCCGTGTCGGACGCCACCGCGCAGGCCATCATTGACCCGTTTGCGCCCCAAACCCCGCCGTCTGCTGACGCGCCAGCGCCCAATGCTGACGGGGAGGACAAAAAGCCGGATAACCCGCTGCAAAATTTCTTTAAGCGAATCTTCGAGGAGTAAACGACGCATGTCCCGACGCTCTAGGCAGCAAACCCCCAACCGTTCGCCCATCGCGGTCATCATCACCATCATTTTATTGGCCGGTGCGGCGCTGCTGGGGCAGATTACCGGCATCGACTTCATTGGAATGGTGACGGGAGAACCCAGCACGGTGGCGACGCCGCTGCCCGACACCGTAGGCGGGCCGTCCAACGTCACACGCCTGACGGTCTCCAAGGGGTTCGGTGCGGCCAAGGGCTTTTGGGAGATTTACTTCAATGACCCGGCCAGCATCGGCGGCGACCGCAGCACTTACGTCGATGGGATTGAAGTCGCGATAGTGCGGACCATCGGGCAGGTGCAGTCCACGCTCGACATCGTGGCCTTTGAGTGGAACAACCCGGCGCTGACCGAGGCCGTTCTCGCGGCGGCAGAGCGCGGCGTGCAGGTTCGCATGGTCGCGGACAACGAACACACCATCGACGACCTCGACAGCACCATCGAACAGCTAGAGCGTGCTGGAATCCCCATCGTCTATGACCAGCGCAGCGGCCTGATGCACAACAAGTTCATGATTCTGGACGGCACATCGGTTTGGATGGGGTCGATGAACTATACTCAGAACGACATCTACCGTAATAATAACCACATCGTGCTGCTGCGCTCGCGCCCGGCGGTCGATGCCTTCCAAGCCGAGTTCAACGAGATGTTCGTTCAGCGCCAGTTTGGGAGCAGTCGTTCGATTGATGACGGCGTGTCGTACACACAGGACGGCGTGCCGGTTCAGGTCTTCTTCTCGCCGGACGGGGAGTCCGTCCCCGCTATCCTCGCCGCAATCGAGGGGGCGCAGCGCTCGGTGCGCTTCATGGCCTTCTCGTTCACGCTGGATGAAGTCGGCACGGCGCTCATCGAAAAATCGCGTGACGGGGTGCGCGTTGAGGGCATCTTTGAACTCATCGGCAGCAATACCGAGTCGTCGGAGCAGAACCGTTTGCGCTGCGCCGGGCTGGATGTCCGCATTGACGGTAACCCGTATCGCTTGCACCACAAGGTCTTCATCATTGACGAGGAGACCGTGATTTTCGGCTCGTTCAATTTCTCGGCCAGTGCGGTCAGCAACAACGATGAGAACATGGTCATCATCAGAGACCGCGACCTCGCCGCCCAGTTCGTGCAGGAGTATCAGCGCCTGCGCTCCCGCGCCACCACCTCTCAGGAGCCATGCCGGTAGGAGTTGGGGGCGTGATGAGCGCAGTTTGATGCAGTTTTACAAATCAATACGGACATTTGGGTTATTCCATCACGGACGCCTTGTTGGGCGTCCGCCAACATTTAAATCCGTATTCGTTTATTAAAATGCATTAAATACGCGATGTGAGTAGAGAGGATAGGGTCTGCCTTGTCCGCACAGGAAGAAATCATCTCCCGCAAAGATGAAAATGGCGTGGGGTTATCCAGTCTGTAGGGGCGACCCACGGGGTCGCCTCATGTCGCCAACCGTGTTTTACTCCACCCACACCAGCGGCTGGCCGCGCTCGACCACTTCGCCTTTTTTGACATAGACCTCGCGCACCGTGCCGTCTTTGGTCGCGGCGGCGCGGATTTCCATCTTCATCGCTTCCAGAACGACCAGCGGCTGACCCTGTTTGACTTCATCGCCCGCTGCGACCATCACATCAACCACCTGACCGGGCATTTGCGCCGTTAGCTTGCCTTCGCCGCCTGCCGCGCCGCCGCGCCGCCGTGAGCGAGCTTCGGCGACCCGCAGTGCGAACGAGTCACCACCGACCACCTGCGCGAATCGCTGCACGCCGTTGTGAGCGGTGTACACCTGCGCCCGCCGACCATCTAAATCGAGCAGCCACACGTCGTCGGCGGCCTGTGAGGCGCGCACGGTATACGCCCGGTCGCCCACCGTGGCGGTATACGTCCCGTCGGCGTTCTGTTTCAGCGTGACGGGGACGGTCTGTCCGTCGTGTTCATAAATAGTCTGCATCTGCTAAAAATCCTTTTTGTGCTGCCAAGAAACCTACCGTCAAACCGCCCGCATTATAGCACAGCGGTGAGTGCATGTTTCGCTCTGGCATCAGGCGGCGCAAAAGGTTAAAATGGCCTGTCCGCTGTCGAACGGACGTTCGCAGCCCAGCCCGTGATTGCGAGAGGAGAAACGCCTATGCCGCCGTTCCAACTCGTGTCCGATTTCAAGCCGACCGGTGACCAGCCCCGCGCCATTGAACAGCTCCTAGAGGGCGTGCAAAAACACAATCATGCCAAGCAGACCCTGCTGGGCGCGACGGGAACAGGTAAGACATTTGTAGTAAGTCAGTTAGTAGAACAGTTACAACGCCCGACGCTGGTGCTGGCGCACAACAAGACGCTGGCCGCCCAGCTCTACGCCGAGTTTAAGGAATTCTTCCCCAAGAACGCGGTCGAGTACTACGTCAGCTACTACGACTACTACCAGCCAGAGAGCTACGTCCCGCGATTCGACCTGTTTATCGAAAAACAGACCCAGATTAACGAACATATCGAGCGGCTGCGCGTGGCGTCGAAGGCCGCGCTCCTCAGCCGCCGCGATGTGTTGATTGTCGCGTCGGTGTCGTGCATTTACGGCACGGGCGACCCCGACACATGGGGCAAGTACATCCTTGAGCTGCGCGTGGGCGATGACCACAAGCGCGAGAACATCCTGCGCCGACTCGTCCAGCTTCAATATGCGCGCAACGATGTAGACCTCGCGCCCGGCGCGTTCCGTGTGCGCGGCGATACCCTCGAAATCCACCCGTTTTATGAAGACGCCGCCTACCGCGTCCTGATGTTCGATGATGACATTGAGCGAATCCTGCGTTTCGACCCCATCACAGGCGAGATTCTGGCCGACCAGCCGGTGGTGGTGATTTTCCCCGCCGCGCAGTTCGTCGCCGACAAAGACAAGCTTCAGAAGGCCATCAGCGACATCGAGGACGAGCTTGAGCAGCAGATTAAGTTCTTCCGTTCGCAAGATAAACTGGTCGAGGCGCAGCGCATTGAGCAGCGCACGCGCTACGACCTCGAAATGCTGCGCGAGGTGGGCTTTACCAGCGGCATCGAGAACTACAGCCGTCCGCTGGAACAGCGTCAGCCGGGCAGCCCGCCCCACACATTGATTGACTACTTTCCCGACGATTACATGTTGGTCATCGATGAGTCGCATATGACGCTGCCGCAGGTGCGCGGCATGTACAACGGCGACCAAGCGCGCAAACAGACGTTGGTCGATTATGGCTTCCGTCTGCCGCTGGCGATGGACAACCGACCGCTGCGCTT